>CAZKYQ010000024.1:0-24066 GCA_964556975.1 uncultured Ignavibacteria bacterium | reverse complement strand
CATCCCGATCCGTTCTAATATAACGATCTTTACAGCGATAAGATACAAGGTCGGGGGTTTACTCCCCGATGCGGTGATTAAAAATGAGAGATTGCTTCGTCCCGCTAAAGCGGGACTCGCAATGACGACATCATGTTGTGTATCTACAACGATATTAACATATTATAATAATCACTTAAACCATTACTTCTACTCAAACGCATAATCATCCGGTTCGGCAGGTTTGACCATGAGCTGTTTTTCGCGCTCAACCAGCACCTTGCCGGGCGGGAATTTCCTCGGTTTGCGGACATACTTAACCAGCGTATAGGCCACCGCGACTTTCGATGAGTTTCTCGCTTTGGAATAATAAGCCGCCAGCGATGCCGCTTCCAACAGCGTTTGTTTGTCCGGTTTGGATGATTTATCGGGCAGTTTCAATACCGTGTGCGATCCCGCTGCCTGCCATGCGTGAAACCAATAGTCGTTTTTCGAGGCCACATGAAAAGTCAGTTCATCGTTGTCTTTGTTTGATTTTCCGATAAGAATCTCCCACCCGCAAGTTGCCTTAAATGTTCTGTATGGTTTTCGTCTTTCGACCGGCTTTTTGATTATATTGCCTGATTTTTCAGATAAAAAGCCCATTTTGATTAGTTTTTGCTCGATTTCAGCAGTTTCTTCATCGCCAAGGGCGCGCAACCGGTCAAGCTCGTCAAGGCGGTTTTCCTCATCAAGTAGTCTTTTTGACAAAATTTCTTTCGATGCCAGCGCCTTTTTGGATTTCTTAAAATAAGTTTTCGCGTTGCCCGCCGGGGATTTGGACGGATCAAGAGCAATGGTTATTTCATCAGTATTACTGGAGTCAAGCCTGCTCAGGGTTGCTGATTTATCGCCTTTTTTTATGTTTCCGAGATTGGCTAATATCAGCTCTCCAAAAAGCTTGTAGTCAGCCGCCATCTCTGATTCCTCAAGTTGTTTTTTGATCAGGGAGATTTTCATTCGCGCTTTTTTCTGTCCGCTTTCGACGATTTTCATTAGCTCATGCATTTTTGTTTCGGCTTCGGATTCTCCCGCCGTTTTTGAGAAGTATTTTTCATACATTTTCAGAGCATTTTTGATTTCAATTTCGGTCTCACTTTTTAATAGCTTTGGCTTAACAAGGGAATACCCGGCATAATCATCGCCTGCTTGAATAATCCAGGCCGGACCTGGTTTTATGGCTTGTTTGACATAGGCTCTCATATCGTGCCATAAATCATCAGGATCAATCTGTTCTTCTATTGATAAGTTCAGCAAATCTCTATGATTAAACCCATAGATCTCTTTTGAAATATTGTGCCCATCGGCCAATATTTGCCTGATTTGGTCTTTATTGACGTTTAATATTGTCGGCTTTTTAAGTGGAGTCGGACTCTGGTACATCCGCATGTTTTTTCTTTTTAGCGTCATCTTCACCCTATTGTCGCCATTGGTAAAATAGACATCTCCGATATTTGGCATGATCTCAACTATCAATTTGGCCTCTTGAGTTCTTCCGAGCTTGTCTTTTCGGGCCAGCCCAATAGAAATAATCCTGTCGAAATTTATTTGTTTAACGTTAACTATTGAGAATCCATCAATTCCCGGGAATTCCTTTGTAATGGTATTGGGCATCTTGTCATCAATTCCCAGAAATGAAAATTGCCTGTCTGTAATATATTTTATTAATGTTTCCGGATTGTCCAGTTTGAGATATAGGCTTCCCTTAAGATATCCGCGAAAAGCGGACCTTATAATCGCCCCGCGGAATATTTGCAACTCCTCACAAATTCGGGCCGCGTCAAGCACGGTCGGTTTCTGAATTCGCATTATTTTATAATTTAACAGCATATTTGAGTTGACAAAACAGTTATTTTAGCTATTTTTCAAGTTTATTTGTAAGTTGGATTTTTACTGGAGTTTGCCGGTGCCTCGAAGTATGACAGGATATGGACGATCCGAGTCCGAATATCATGGAAATAAATTCACGGTTGAGATTAATACATTAAACAGCCGCTATCTTGAATATCAATTTAAATTTCCCAAAACTCTTGCTCCGCTTGAGAACGATATTAAGAATTTGCTTAATTCAAAATTCAAACGAGGCAAAGTTGTAATTGTTATAAATCAGGAGCGGGAGCTTCTCAACGACTCGATTGTACTCGACGAGGAAAAGGCCAACGCTTATTTTAGAGTATTCAATCTTTTAAAAGACAAATTTTCATTGGATTTTGATCTGTCCATACGCGATTTTGCCGCGCTTCCCGATCTTGTAAAAATTGAAAAAGAGAACGAGGACCTAAAAGAAGTCTGGGAGAAGCTTCAACCGGTGATCTTAAGCGCGGCTGAGGCAGTAAATAAGATGAGATTTATTGAGGGTGAAAATCTTGCGAAAGACATGGTGGATCGGCTAAATAATATCGGTAAATTAGCCTCCGAAATTGAAAGCCTATCATCGGATAATGTTCAGGAGTATAGAGATAAGCTCAAATCTCGCATAGCGAAGATCCTTGATGATTCGCCCGTTGACGAAAACAGACTTGCCATGGAGATCGCATTGTTCGCTGAAAAATCGGACATAACCGAGGAATGCACAAGGTTGAAATCGCATGTCGAGCAGTTTGAAGACAGCCTGAACAAAGAAGGCCCGGTCGGAAAACGCTTGAACTTTTTATTGCAAGAGCTTAACCGAGAGGCGAATACCGCCGGATCAAAATCGGCGTGTTTTGAAATTTCTCGGCGCGTAATTTCAATAAAAGAAGAAGTCGAGCGAATTCGCGAACAAATCCAAAATATCGAGTAACAGATAACCGAGTTATAATGCAGAAATTTAAAAAACTTCCCGGTCTGGTAGTAGTACTTTCTTCGCCGTCGGGAACGGGAAAAACATCTATCTGTCGCAAGTTAATTAAAAAGCACCCGGACTATAAGTTTTCAGTATCGGCAACAACCCGGCCGCTCAGGGGAAAAGAAAAAAACGGAATTGATTATCATTTTGTAACCAACGATGGATTTGACCGTATGCTCAAAAACAATGAGCTTGCCGAATGGGCAAACGTATTTGACCACCGCTACGGAACCCCGAACAGCGAAATTGAAAACGCGCTAAGCAATGACAAAGTCCTGCTATGCGATATCGACGTTCAGGGGGGAAGAGCGATAAAACAGAAGTTTAATGACTCGGTTGGGATTTTTATTATCCCTCCATCTTTAACAGAATTGAAAAAAAGGCTTTTTAAAAGAAAAACGGACTCTGCCAAGCAGAAAAAGCTCAGGCTGGAGACAGCTTTAGACGAACTAAAGTCTTGGCGCGACTATGATTATATCGTCTTAAATGATGATCTTAAGGTCGCTTCAAATGAGGTCGATATGATAATATCAGCGGAGAGAGCCAAAACGTCCCGGCTAAAAAACAGCCGTTTTTGGTCTCGAACTGAACGGAATTTACTGGGATTATAAGGAACATACAAAGATCCCGGGATGTTTCGTTACTCGGAAGAGGAGGTACATTAATGGAAGATGTCAATCAGAAACAAACGAACCTTGAAGATGAGCCCAATCAGGAACTCAAGCCAAATCTCTATGAGAAAGTAATAATCGCTACTAAATTGGCGAGGAAGATTAACGACTTGAGGACTATCGCGCACGAGCAACTTGCCGAAGAAGAGCTTGAAAATGTAGACCCGCGAAAAGTCACGACCATTGCGCTTAATGAAATAGATAGTGGAAAAGTACAATTCACCCGGACAAAAAAAGAGCCTGACGAGGAAACTTTTGATTTAACCTAATCTGTTTGTTATTTTTGACGAAAATAAGCGAGAGAATTTTATTTTCAAGAATGGGAGTCGCACCTTGGCAAAAAACCTCGTAATAGTAGAATCGCCGACAAAATCAAAAACGCTAAAGAAATTTCTTGGTAAAGATTTTAAGATAATGGCATCGGGCGGGCATGTCAAAGACCTGCCTGTAAAAAAACTCGGGGTCGAAATAGAAAACAATTTCAACCCTGAATATATTACCATGAAGGGCAAAGCCAAAATCCTGAAGGACCTCAAAGCCGCCGCCAAATTAGCGGATACGGTATTTTTGGCTCCGGACCCTGATCGAGAAGGCGAAGCTATTGCGTTTCATATTGCTGAAGAAATTCGAGGAACCAAAAGCAAAATTCGAAGGGCTACATTTAACGAGATCACTAAAAAGGCTGTCACAGAAGCTATTGAAAATGCCGGGGAAATAGACATTGATAGAGTCAACGCTCAGCAAGCGCGAAGGATTCTAGACAGGCTGGTGGGATATCAGATCAGCCCGATTTTATGGAAAACCGTATTCCGCGGATTGTCAGCAGGACGGGTTCAGTCAGTCGCGTTAAAAATGATATGCGAGCGCGAGCAGGAGATTGACATCTTTAAGCCGCAAGAATATTGGACTTTCGAAGTGGATTTCCAAAATGGCAAGAAAAAGACTTTCACATTAAAACTTTCCAAAATTGATAATGAGAAGGCCGAGATTTCATCCGAAAAAGAAGCGAAAAAAATCACCAAGGAGATAGGCAAAGAAGAATTTTCTGTAAAAAGCCATGCAAAATCAAATCTAAAAAAAGCGCAGCCTCTTCCTTTTATTACCAGTAGTTTGCAACAGGAGAGTTTCAATAAACTCAAACTTTCCAATAAGGCCACTATGGTTCTTGCTCAACAATTATACGAAGGCGTTGAAATTGGTTCGGAAGGCCAGGTCGGCTTAATAACATATATGAGGACTGATTCCACAAGAATTGCCGATGAGGCTGTCGCCGCAGCCAAGAAAACTATAACTAAGCTGTTCGGAAAAGAATATCTTTCTTCATTCAAGAGGAAAGCCGCAAAATCGAAAAAGATCCAGGACGCTCATGAAGCGGTAAGGCCGACATCGCCTGATTATCTGCCTGACAAGATAAAAAAATATCTTACCAAAGATCAGCATAGATTATATGATCTAATCTGGCGCAGATTTATGGCCTCCCAAATGGCGCATGCCCTTTATGATGTTGATACTATAGAGGTCGAAGGCGGAAGATTATTATTCAAAGGCGCCAAGCAGAAATTGAAATTTGACGGTTTTTTGCGGGTTTATAATGGCAATAACCAAAACAGCGATAGCGGGTTTCCTCCTGTAAAGAAAGGCGAAAAATTATCCATAGCTGAAATCCGTCCCGATCAGCATTTTACAGAGCATCCGCCCAGGTTCAACGCGGGAAGCTTGGTAAAAGAGTTGGAGCAAAAGGGAATTGGACGGCCATCAACCTACGCGCAGATAATATCTGTACTTCTTGACCGAAAGTATATTACGGCGGATAAGAGACGGTTTGAACCTTCTGATCTGGGCAAAACTGTAAATAAAATCTTAGCTGATTATTTCAAGGATATATTATCTGAGAAGTTCACCGCAAAAATGGAAGAAGAACTCGATAAAATAGAAGACGGGTCCTGCAAGTGGACGAAAGTCTTAAAGGATTTTTATAAGCCTTTTAAGGCTGATCTTGATAAGGCCGAAGCCGCAAAAGACACAATAAAAAAGGCGGCTATTGAAGAAACCGATGAGGTCTGCGAAAAATGCGGTGAGCCAATGATTATAAAACATGGCAGAAACGGCAAGTTTATGGCTTGTTCCGGCTATCCGAATTGTAAAAATACAAAATCCCTTGAGGATGAAGAGCCAATACAGATAGACGAAAAGTGTCCTACGTGCGGAGGCCCTATGCAGGTGCGCCGCAGCCGTTTTGGCCGATACATCGCATGTCTGAAATATCCTGAATGTAAAACTACAAAAAGCTTTCCTACGGGCGTTAAATGCCCCGAAGAAGGATGCAAAGGAGAGCTGGTTGAAAGAACAACGAGGCGCGGCAAAATATTCTTTTCTTGTTCGGAGTATCCGGCTTGTGAACATTCTATCTGGTACAAACCGGTAAATATAGCGTGCGAATCATGCGGATTCCCCTATATAGTAGAAAAATCCACTAAAGCAAAAGGCGACCATCTGGCCTGTTTGAAATGCAAGGCGATTATTAACAAAGAAATAGAGGAACCGGTAGGGACTGATTAATTGCCGCGATTCCGCCTTGATTTAACCGACATAACAGATTATAATCTTTTTCAACATGTCGAATTGGGATAAATATTTGTCCGGATTTTCCGGCCATCTGGAATGTGTTGACGGATTAGCGAAAAACACATTGATAGCATATCTTGGGGATTGCAAAGCCTTTGTCGCGTTTATCAAGAATAAATATCCTGAATCATATAAAGAGGGCAGAATATCGTCCAAAGAGGCGCGGCTGTTCCTGATATCTTTGAAAAGAAATGGCCTTAAGCGGGTTTCTTTGGGCAGAAAACTTGATTCCCTAAAAAGGTTTGGGGATTACCTGATCGAAATCGGGGCGTGGATTGCTAATCCATTTCGGGAATTGCCATATCCGAGAGCCGAACATTACAGAGCTGAATACTTATCGCCGGAAGAAGCTTTTTCTCTCATGAAATTTGATTTTAAAGACGATTTTTCCGGCATGCGCGACAAGGCGATGCTGGATCTTTTTTATAGCTGCGGATTGAGGCTTTCCGAACTTGTGGGAATCAACGTGAATAACATTCGGTTTGGCGAGCGCATAATCGGGATATTTGGCAAAGGCGGTAAATACAGAATCGTTCCATTGGGCAGAAAGACATCGGAAATTCTTAAGAACTATTTGCGATTGCGCGAAAATAAAATAAAATCCGAAGGCTTTGCGGAAGCGGGTTCAGCCGTTTTCTTAAATAAGAGAGGAAAACGAATCACGCCGAGAAGCGTTGCCCGCATCGCAAAAAGCTATTTGCTGAAATCATCGGAGCAACAAAAGCTCTCAACTCATAGCCTCAGACACTCGTTCGCAACACATCTATTGGAAGCCGGAGCGAATTTAAGAGCGGTACAGCAAATGCTGGGACATTCCAGCCTGAAAACAACTCAAAAATATGCCCATACCACAACAGGAAGGCTGATTTCAGTTTATAAACGGGCGCACCCTCGATGGGAGAAAGAATGATTTATACAGAATACAAGGCTACAACGGTCCTTGCTATGGTGGGTAAAAAAGGCTCGGCGATGGGAGCCGATGGCCAGGTTAGCATGGGTGATACGATAATGAAAGCAAAAGCGTCCAAAATTAGAAAACTTTATGATGGGGCCGTTCTTGCCGGTTTTGCCGGTACTTCAGCGGATGCTTTGACTTTGTTTGAGAAATTTGAAACCAAAATTGAAGAATATGCGGGAAATATCTCCAGGGCGGCTGTTGAATTGGCGAAAGAATGGAGGACCGATAAATATCTTCGCAGGCTGGAAGCTGTGATGGCGGTCGTAGATCACAAAAGAGCTTTGATGATTTCCGGTAATGGCGATGTTATAGAGCCGGATGACGGCATAATCGCGATTGGTTCAGGCGGACCATACGCGCTTTCGGCGGCCAGAGCTTTGAAAGCAGAAACAAAATTAGCAACGCCGGAAATTGTGAAAAAATCATTATTGATAGCGGCTTCGATATGCGTATATACCAACAACAATATTATTGTGGAGACTGTATGAGCGGTAAAGAATTTAAAGATAAAGCTAAATTAACACCGCGGCAAATTGTCGCGGAACTTGATAAATATATTGTCGGCCAGGATGATGCAAAAAAAATGGTGGCGATTGCTATGCGTAATCGTTGGCGGAGGCAGATGGTCGAAGGCTATCTCAAGGACGAGATTATGCCAAATAATATAATTATGATCGGACCCACCGGTGTCGGCAAGACTGAGATCGCGCGCCGTCTATCGAATCTTGCCAACGCGCCATTTATCAAAGTAGAAGCCTCCAAATTCACGGAGGTTGGTTATGTGGGGCGAGATGTCGAATCGATGGTTCGCGACCTGACGGATCTTTCTGTTAGCATTGTAAAAAAAGAGAAACAGGATGAAATCACCGAGAAAGCTCGAAAAATGGCGGAAGAGAGATTGTTAGATATTTTGTTGCCCTCATCGGCTAAGAAAAGGCCGCCACACGTGTCTGAAAAAGATGAATCGCTGGAAAAAAGTTTTGCGGCAAGGAATAAGCTGCACAAACAGCTTCTGGATGGCAAGCTTGATAAAAGATACGTTGAACTTGACGTGATGAAAAACCGATTTCCGGTTGTCGAGATATTTTCCCCAATGGGCATGGAAGAGATCGGCGTTAATATGCAGGAGATGTTTTCCGGAATGATGCCGTCTAAATCAAAGAAAAGAAGGGTGTCAGTTCCTGAAGCCATTGATATTCTCGAGGGCGAGGAAGCAAACAAGTTAATAGACATGGAAGAGATAATGGGCGAGGCAGTAAGGCGGGTTGAAAATTCCGGAATGATCTTTATTGATGAGATTGATAAGATTGCGGGTGAAAAATCGAAAACAGGGCCGGACGTGTCCCGCGAGGGCGTGCAAAGGGATATTCTTCCGATAGTCGAGGGCACAAACGTAATGACAAAATACGGGCTTGTGAAAACAGATCATATATTATTTTTGGCCGCGGGCGCGTTCCATATCGCAAAACCATCGGACTTGATTCCTGAATTGCAGGGCAGGTTTCCGATTAGAGTTGAGTTAAGTTCTTTAAAAGACACCGATTTTGTTAGAATACTTACCGAACCGGAGTCAGCATTAATAAAACAATATACCGCGCTTATGAAAACCGAGGGAATAGACCTTGTTTTTGATAAATCCGGGATTGATGAAATAGCGAAAATTGCATTTGAAGTAAATTCAAGGACTGAAAATATCGGAGCAAGGCGTCTTCAGACAATCATGACGAAGCTTCTGGAGAATATCCTGTATGAGGCGCCGGACGTTCCCAAAAAGAAAATAAGAATTACGCGCAAATTCGTGAAGGATGTCTTAACCGATATAGTTAAGGACAAGGATTTATCGAAATATATTCTTTAGAATAATTATGTTGTTAATCAGAGAGTCTATAAAGAGATTCTATACGGATATATTACCGGTTGATATGCCAAGTAGAATATATTTTCAATTTTCATTATCTATAATTATATTGAGCGTACTGGGTGTTTCTATTTTAGGATTTATCTCTTTGGCAATCTTTCCTTTGATTTTGATTATTGTCCTATCCTTAAAGTATAGAATGTTTCTATTATACTTTTTTTTAGCCTCTTTTCCTCTTTCCACGTATTACATCAGTGGATCGCATAGATTGTTTAGTTATTCTTTAGTTTTTATAATCATAGCGTTTTGGTTTTGCAGAAAGATACTGGTTAATGACCGTACACTTCAATATTCGAGATTTATGATTGGATTTATATGTTTTTTTTCTTTTGCCATAATTTTAACGACGTTCAATAACGGGATAACAAATATAGAAATCCTAAGTATTATCAGGTACTCCATATTTTTTCCGTTAGTATTGATCATTTACGATATGTATGACCCGAAATCTAAAATACCCATAATGATCGCAATCGTGGTGCCGTCTTTAGTATCTGCATATTATCTATTTTCAGTATATTTGAATACAAGCGGAGTTTTTGATTTCCTCCAGCTTTATAGAATGAAACCCGCAGGGATTTTTGGTAATGCGAACACCTTTGGAGCGCAGATTTTATTCGCAGCCCCCTTCTGGATCGCTTTGGCAATTTGGGGGAAGAATAAGTATTTGAAAGCGGTATCCGGCTTGGTTGGTTTTATCTTGTTAATATCGACTATCTTAACGAATTCACGAGCTGCTATTGTAGGCCTGATTGCCGCTATAATATTCTATTTTATCGTCGCGAGAAAAACAAAATACTTATTTGCCATAGTTACAGCAGTTATTATAATATTTGCTGCTTCGCCATCTCTCCGGAATATAATCTCTGTAGGTTTAAGGGTTGATCGCGGCGGAAGCAATCGGGAGCTAATCTGGAATAACGCATTTGATATAATTAAAAAAAATTTCTTATTTGGAGTGGGCGCCGGAAATTTCACTTCGGAATATAGACCTTATTTAAGAACATCATATGAAAAGGGCTTTGTTGGTAGCGTGCCTCACGCCCATAATGAAGTGATTCATTCTATAGCGGTCTATGGTGTTTTGGGTTTTATTATTATTATTGTAATGTTTTATGTGCCTTTAAAAAGAGGGTTCACTTTAATGAAAAAACCTCTTTCGGTTGACGACAGACCGGTAGTGTATGGTCTAATGGGAATATTGATCGCTAATTCGTTTCGTGCTATTTTTGATGCGAGCGTGGTACTCAGGGCTGGTGGGCTTTATCCAACAATTTTGTATTGGATTACAATGATAATGATTTTTAAAATGTTGAAGGAATATGAAAACAGATCAAATGAAGCTAATCCTGTAAGAATATCTTTTTGAGGATTTGTATGTTATTAAAATAATAAGCTGGTAATATTAATTTTAAAAAGGAAAAATAAATGAAAAAGGACTTCCTGGCGATAACCGATTTTAACGAATCCGAAATTAGAGAAACATTCAAATTGGCGGCTGATCTGAAAAGAAAAAAAGGCCAGACTTTAGATGTTCTAAAAGGTAAAACCGTAGCATGTATATTTCATAAACCTTCTCTTAGAACCAGAATTTCATTTGAAGTAGGGATTTATGAATTGGGCGGTTATTCATTATATATAACCGAAAATGAAATCAAGCTTGGGGTAAGAGAGTCCATCCATGATGTCGCCAAAGTGCTGTCAAGATATGTCGCTATGATCGAGATAAGGACATTTTCACATGATTCTGTCGTGGAGCTTGCCAAGCATGCAACAGTTCCTATTATAAACGGACTTACCGATCTCTTGCATCCTTGTCAAATAATGGGAGACATGTTCACGATAATTGAGCATAAAGGCAAAATCGATAATATGAAAATAGCATATCTTGGCGACGGCAACAATGTGGCGAATTCATGGTTGAAAGCCGCATCCGTTATCCCAATGGATTTAAGGATAGGAACGAGAAAAGAAACAATGCCGAATTCTGACTTAGTTGACAAGGCAAAAGCTTCCGGGCGCTCAAAAATAAAAATAACTGAGGATCCCAGGGAAGCCGTTCGGGGCGCGGATGTGATTTATACAGACGTTTGGGCCTCAATGGGACAAAAAGATAAGGCGGATTCTCAGGCCGATCTTCTAAAAGAGTATCAGGCAAATAGCGCTCTGCTTGCCGGGGCCGATTCTGACCATATTGTTATGCATTGTTTACCGGCGGAAAGAGGCAGGGAGATAACCGATGAGGTTATGGACGGTGAGCATTCGGTGGTTTTCGATCAGGCGGAAAACCGATTGCATATTCAAAAAGCGATTATGGTGAAGTTGATAAATTCAGTATAATGACAACATTACTAAGTCCCTATTCAAAAAGCTCCCCTTTGCCGGAGCTTATTTCCTATCAGTTAGAGAAATATTCACATTTAAGTTGATTTTAAATAATTTGATATTATCTTAAGCGGCGATTTAAAAAACGGTGCGCGGAGGAAAATAATGCCGAAAATAATAGACAATGTACAGATCGGGCCCCAAAACTGGAAAATGCGGGTTGAGATTCCCAAATTGGTTCAGAAAGCCAAACCGGGCCAATTTGTCATAATACGAGTTAACGAACAAGGAGAACGTGTCCCCATGTCCATCGGAGGCCTTGATCGTGAGAATAATCTTTTATCAATTGTTTATCAGGTTGTCGGGAAGACGTCAGCATTGATGACTACGGTACCAGCAGGCGGTGAGATACTTGATTGTGTCGGGCCTCTTGGCTTGCCGACTCATGTCGATAACTGGGGGACTGCTATTTTAGTCGGAGGCGGCATAGGCATCGCCCCGATATATCCGATTGCTCAGGCATGGAAAAAAGCGGGAAACAAGCTTATTACCATTATCGGAGCACGATCAAAAAATATCTTATTCTATGAAGATGAACATAAAGCTGTGGCCGATGAACTGCATGTTTGTACGGATGATGGTTCCTATGGCCACCATGGTTTTGTATCCGATGTCCTCAAAAACATCCTCGATTCCGATGAGAAAGTCGGAATGATAATGTCAATCGGACCGGTCCCTATGATGAAGGTTGTCGCGAACCTGACTAAGCCTTACGGCATACCGACATGGGTTTCTCTTAATCCGCTAATGGTTGACGGCACCGGGATGTGCGGCGGATGCAGGGTAGCGATAGGCGATACAACAAAATTCGCTTGTGTTGATGGCCCTGATTTTGATGGCCATTTGGTAGATTTCGATCTTCTTACAAAAAGGTTGGGAGCGTACAAAGAGCAGGAGAAAGACTCTTTTCATAGATTTGTCGAATCGCCTGATTGTAAATTAACTGAGTCTGTAAAGGCGCTGAATATATAAATCGTGGAATTCATTAAGGCTGCCTTATGAAGATTAAGAGCTTTGAGGAGAATAGAATTGGCTGTTGAGAAAATAAGCAAAAAAGAGCGGATGCAGATCCCGCGGTGTGTTATGCCGGAACAGGATCCCGCAAAGCGAAGAAACAATTTTGAAGAAGTACCTTATGGTCTTTCGGCGGAAACCGCGGTTAAGGAAGCCACCAGATGCATAGAATGCAACAAAAGACCTTGTGTTGCGGGCTGTCCGGTCGAAGTTGATATACCAGGCTTTTTATCTTTGGTTGTCGAAGGCGAATTCGCGGCGGCGGCGCGAAAAATAAAAGAAACCAATTCCTTACCGGCAATCTGTGGACGCGTCTGTCCGCAGGAAGAACAATGCGAAATTGTATGCGTACTTGGTAAAAAAGGCAAACCTGTGGCTATCGGTTATCTTGAAAGGTTCGTAGCCGATTATGAGCGGGATAATAAACTGGCTCAACTCCCTGATAAGGCCCCGTCAACCGGTCTTAAGGTCGCGATTGTAGGCGCTGGTCCGGCTGGATTGACAGCTGCCGGCGATCTTTTAAGGCTCGGACATGACGTGACAATCTTTGAGGCATTGCATAAACCGGGAGGGGTTTTGGTCTATGGTATTCCGGAATTTCGCCTGCCGAAAAATATTGTTCAGTCAGAATGCGATTTCCTCGCCGACATGGGCGCTGAATTCAGAAATTCAAACGTAATAGGGAAGACTGATACAATCGACGAGCTTTTCGAAATGGGTTATAATGCGGTCTTTATCGGTACCGGCGCCGGACTGCCCAATTTCATGGGAATCGAGGGTGAAAACCTGATCGGAATTTATTCGTCGAATGAATACCTGACCAGATCAAACTTAATGAGAGCTTTCGATTTTCCTACTTATGACACGCCTATTATTCGCGGTAAAAATGTCGCCGTGCTGGGCGGGGGAAATACCGCGATGGACTCTGTTCGCACAGCATTACGGCTCGGCGCCGAGAACGCGTATATCGTTTATCGCCGTTCAGAAGTTGAAATGCCGGCGAGGATTGAAGAGATACACCATGCCAAGCAGGAAGGCGTGCAGTTTCATTTGTTAACCAATCCTGTTCGTTTTATCGGAGACGATAACAGCAAAGTCGCCGCCATGGAATGCCTTAAAATGGAACTTGGCGAACCGGACGACTCCGGCCGCAGACGGCCCGTACCAATCGAAGGGTCGAACTTTACTCTGGATGTCGATCTTGTAGTTGTCGCTATCGGCAATTCTTCAAATCCGCTGATTCCTCAAACCACTCCCGGCCTTAAAACCAACCGCTGGGGAAATATAACCGTAAACGAGGAGACTATGCAGACATCGCGCGAGGGCGTTTACGCCGGTGGTGATATTGTAACAGGCGGTGCGACGGTCATTCTTGCAGCGGGAGCGGGCAAGGTTGCCGCCAGGGCGATACACCAATATCTTCTGGAGAAAAAAGGCAACGGCCAGAAATAAACCAGAAAATATATTCTAATTATTAAAGGGCGGATTTCGATCCGCCCTTTTACTATGATATCAGTTTTATGGGTCAGGATGGAAAATGACATTCCTACGGATCCGTATGGACCTGACGATACCCGACTCTTGTGCCCTCATGTGTCGCAACTCCATCATGAGGGATAATCACTATTTCAGCAACAGCATCTTCCTGGTAACAATATTATCGCCAGCCTGAATGCGATAGAAATACATGCCGGTTGAGTTCTTTTCAGCGTTCCATAAAACCTGATGAACTCCGGCGGGTTTGTTAGTATTAAACAGAGTTTCCACTTTGCGTCCGAGAAGGTCATATATGTCAATTGTTACTTCTGAAGCTTCCGGTAGCGCGAATTCAATTGTAGTGGAGGCATTGAATGGATTCGGATAATTCGGGTTCGTATAAAAATCAGTTGGTAACAGATCAGTAGATTCATATACAGAAGTAACTTCGCCCGCTCCTGTAATCCTTATGCCCCAGGTGTTCAAGGTTCCAGTCTCGCCCTGAGTCAGATCCGCGATGAAGAATCTCCAATCGCCCTGGCTCTGGCTGCCGAAATATAGACTCATATCAGCGGGGTCGAACGGCTGCAGATCGTCGTCATACCACCCGATAATATTGCTGTTGTTTCCGCCGTTTCTGTTATGAAGAATAATTCTTGTATTATCCGGGTTGCGTACCTCAAAATATAAATCGCCGATTCTCGGATGGGTTATATCAACATATATATCGATATCGTATATCTCCAGGTTCTCGCTAATGGAAATAGTATCGCTAACCATGCCTCCGCCGTCAGGGATGGGCGTGTTCAATTCCGACATATATGTTATTTCGCTCATTTGAAGAATACTAAATGCGTAGAAACCGTTTTCGGGAAGGTATGAAGTATTGCCGTTTGAGGAGGCGTCCCTGGCCTTTATCTTATATTCGATTAGATCTCCGGCTATTACCGAACCATTCAATTCGTTTTCCCATGTTTCAGTTGAATCGATAAATTCCAGAGGAATGGTTTGTACGGCCCCGCCGCTAATGGAATATTCCACCCACACCGAATCCACTCCCAGGTTATCTGTAACAAAAGCCGAAACTGTCGGAGGCCAGTAAGTATCGGGAATATCGCCGATAGCTTCATGCCCGATTACCGGGAATACAACATCCGGTCCCGCGTAAAAAACAAGCGTCTCATTGGGAGCGTCAGGAGGCAGGGTGGATGTAAAAGCGTTTGAATCGATTACTTTGATATAATAATAAACAGACGAAGTATCTCCGGGGCCGGGCATATTCGCGGAGTATTCATCGGGATTAGCAGTTGGCGCCATATCCAGTTCGATGAAATCCGAAACGGTATCGAAGCGATAATATAGTTGAACAGAATCCAACGGGTTTGTATGATCGAATTGAGCAATCACCTCATACGGGCCATTTATATCTTCGGTATCGCCCAATGACTGGTGATTGATATCCAGCTGAATCGGCATCTCAAGCAAAATTCCCCGATCCACAAACGCCTGCCCTATATCCATCAAATGAATTCCGTTATAAATATTAACGTCCGCCTGAATAATAGCGTTAGCCGCGTCCTCAAAATTGGCATAGCCGGTTAGATAAAAGTGGCTTTCCAAAACAAGCTGTGCTGATGTATCGTATTCAAGGGCGTTTTGTATATCCCAGAGGCACCTGCTCCAGATCTCGCCGTCGGCGTGGACTTCGCCCATCATGTCTTCAGGGTAGTGTTTATTGGAATCGACTCGTCTCCCGTTCCAGAAATTATCTCCCGGGTTGGCGTCCCAATCGAAGACCTGCGCCTCATCCCAGCCGTTGTATACAGGATGAAAAAATGCGACAGTCAAATAATCGCCGAAACCTTCGCCCATGGAACCGCCCTCATGTACCTGTCCCCAGTTGGGGACCTGGTTGTGCTGAGTGGCATGACCGTACTCGTGAATAACAACATCGCCATCCTCGCCGTCATCAACGCCGCCGGAGCCGAATGTAAGCTGATGATTGCTTGGAGAATACCATGAATTATCATCGGTCGTGCCGTTAACATTTACTCCGATTGAAAAATCCATGATATTAGCAAATCCAAGAGACCTGTAAAAAGCGTTGCAGGCGTTTATTTCGTAATAGACAACTACTTCCTCGAACCTATCATCCAGGCGATTATAATGGAAATCGTTTGGATCAGCTTCGTTGGCTCTATTAGATGTAGGTTGAGTATTAACATAAGTACCTGATAAATAATATCTCCCGCCTTGAGGCGGATTGAGGTCGGGCAATACCATATCAAATCTTGCGGCGGTTAGAGCGGCGTAATTTTGGTCTCCTGAATCTCTTAGGGCGATATTTTGTTCGGATACGACCGGATTGGGATCAAAAGAGTATCCGCTTCCATCAATAAAGCACAGAATATTTCGCTTATTCATAATTTTGCCGGTTTGAGCATCAACGAAAACCTGCCAGTCTCCCAGCGGCTCCAAGGCCGGCAAAAGGACTTTCCAGCATAACCATGCTCCATTTTCATTAGCGTAATATACAAGCTCGCTTTTCGGATCGCCTCTGAATGAAGCCGCCCCAATATTGCCTATCGCCGCGGCAATCGCATAATCTGAAGTTAATGAAGGATGACTGTTCAATTCCGCGAGCCCATGTCGATAATCGGAGATAACCGATGATATTGTGCCATCATTTCGGATATTTACGAGAATCTGTGATGCAAATACAGGTATATCATTTACTTTTTGCTGAAAGCGAAAATGATTACCGCCCAATGATTTTTTCTTTGAAATCAGTTCTAAATCGATGAGATTCGGATCAATTCCCAAAATATCAGCATTTTGTTTAAGATAATTTTCAACAACATCCTGAAGTCCAAGGCCATTTGAGTTGAAGGTTGGGAAGTAAACTCTTTTTACAAATCCCTGATTATCATATTTTGTCATAAGAGATTTCTCGGCCCCGGCTGTAGGCGGTATATAGCTATTATTCGAAAGATGTTCTGTTTGCGGAACTTTTTTCGCAACCGCGCTTAATGAAAGAAAAAGTAAAATAACAACGAAACTAATTTTATTAAAACGCATACTATCCTCCCGTAATTTTCTTAATAATATAGCTCTGATTTAATAAAAAACAAGGAAAAGCTATTGGCAATTCTTCAATTGCCCTTTCCGGTTGACTAACCGAATTTCTTGACATAAGTTGCTTGATCGTGGAAATTGGCTTGCAACTTTTGGATAATGGGGAAAATGTCTGATCTTTCAATAGCGGTGTTCGTTTCCGGAGGTGGAACCAATCTTCAATCTTTAATAGACGCTGCCAACCAAGATTACTTTACCGGCAAAATAACCGCCGTGATATCAAATAATTCCGGCGCCTTTGCCCTTGAGCGAGCCGCCAAAGAGCATATAGCCAACTATCATATTAGTAAAAAACAATTTCCCGGTAACGAGCAATTAGTCTATAAAATCAAAGAAGTGCTGGAAAAGCATAAGGTAAATCTAATTGTCCTTGCGGGTTATATGAAGCTGCTGCCACCTGCGATTGTCAAACAATTCAAAAACAGGATAATAAATATTCATCCCGCTCTATTGCCGAAATATGGCGGTAAAGGTATGTACGGTATGAATGTCCATAAAGCGGTGATCGAATCCGGCGATAATGTCTCCGGCGCTACAGTTCATTTTGTCGATGAGATTTTTGATAATGGCGTAATATTAATTCAACGCACTATTCCGGTCATGCAGGAAGATAACGCGGAGACGTTGGCCGCAAGAGTGTTAAAGATCGAGCATGTAATTCTTCCTGAGACCGTGAGAATGTTCCAATGAATCTGGCGCGCCTCTTAACGATATTAATATTAATCCCATTAGGGACCATCCTGGCTAATCAAGTCGAGGACGATTTGGCCCCCTTTGAGGGAAAAATCATAAAGAATATTACTATTATTCGAAAAAATGTCTTTGAAAATACTGAAAATGAAAAACTGCCTTTTTACTTCAGGTGGGCAAACAAACTCCATATCAGGACCAGAAGAAGCGTGATAGCCGGTGAACTTCTGTTCAAGACCGGCGAACCGTTAGAAATAGATAAAATAATTGAGAGCGCGCGCAATATCCGCTTTCGGAGATTTATAGGCGAAGTTTTTATCATTGCCGCGCCGAATGGCGGTGACGGCGTTGATATAACTGTGACCACTATTGATAATTGGACTACAAAATTGGCCTTGGTTTTGGAAAAAGGCGGAGGAGATTACATAATCGGAGCTTCTATGGCTGAGGACAATCTGTTTGGATACGGGCGCTTTGTTCAATTGGCCGGTTCTGTCTCTGATGATAATGAAGGTTACACGGTGTTTTTTGGCGATGACAGAATTGGAAGGACTCGATGGGCAGGGAGTTTTTTATTTTCGGATTTTACTTTGAGCAGATCTGTCTTGCTGTCTTTGGCGAAACCACAATACTCTCTTGATACGCGCTTTGGGATCAGCTCTCGATT
The DNA here is from genome assembly GCA_964556975.1 of uncultured Ignavibacteria bacterium. Taxonomy (GTDB): domain Bacteria; phylum Zixibacteria; class MSB-5A5; order UBA10806; family UBA10806. The sequence continues at coordinate 5,682 of CAZKYQ010000024.1, read as the reverse complement.
TTTAGGGGTTGATGGAGTGTCCAGGCTATACAGCGGAGGAGACGAGTTTTTCAGATATAAACGGACCTTTAATAATTTGGCCGTTAATGCCATTTACTCAATAGGCCGCGAGAAAAGGATTAATATTTTAGGGTCCTACAACTATGAGGATTTAGATTATTCGCCATATTACGAAAACTTTCATGTATATGATCACCTCATTCCGTCCAGTGAAACCCGTTCATATCCATCAGCAGGGGTTGGAGCCTCAATAATCAAATATGATCTTGGGAGATATCTGGATGAGGCCGGGACTCCTGAAGACCTCACTTTGGGCGGCTCAACATCGTTGGCTATTGGAAGGTCGCTCCCCCAATTCGGAGCTGATTATATCGGGACAGCATTTGCCGCAAACGCCAGTTTTTTGGTTAAACCATTTAAGAAGGTCTTTATTGGCGGCAGAGAAAATGTAAATTGGTGGTATCATAAAGGCGCAAGGGAATTAATTAGCTATAAAACCGAGGCCGTATTATACGTTAAAACGGTCAATACCCAGGTCCTCGCCGTGCGAGGAGTATCCAATTTCGCATGGCGTCAACGGCCCGGCTATCAGGTAATTTTGGGAGGCACTAACGGATTGAGGGGATATTCAAGTTTTAGTTTTGAAGGCCAGAAATCCGCGCTTGGAAATATGGAATATAGATTTTATATTCCCTTGGAGATATTAACAGTCCGGGTGGGCGGGGTTATGTTTTTTGATATAGGAAATGTCTGGTCCGAAGGAGAGGAAATAACTTTAAATAATATGAAATCAAACATAGGAATTGGCCTTAGGCTGGGTTTAACAAAATCGTCAACAGCCCGTGTTCTTCGTTTTGATATCGCGAAAGCTCTAACCGAAAACGATTATTATATTTCATTCGGTACGGGAGTGCTGTTCAGTCTTAGCTCAATTACGGGACATGACTAAAAAGTTCAACATTTTCCTATCGGTTATAACCCTGTTTCGGTTGGGTTATGCTCTCCTTTTGCCGGTTGCCCCGCAGGAGGCGTATTATTGGAACTACAGCCGACACCCCGCTTTGTCATATTTTGACCACCCTCCGCTTGCGGCTTATTTTATAAAATTGACTACATTTTTCGGAGTGAATAATTTTACAATCCATCTTGCCGCTATTGTTCTTTCAGCAATAATGAGCCTGGTGATTTTCAGGCTGGCTCTGTTGCTTTTTGATGAAAAGACCGCTTTCTGGAGCGGAGTCGCGATAAATCTTACCTTTATATATGCTTTGGGAAGCCTGATAATTACGCCTGATACTCCTATGTTATTATTCTGGGGGCTTGCTATGATCGCCTGCTATAAGATCGATCAGGAAGGAGGCAATATCTGGTGGCTTCTCCTGGGGATATTTATTGGCGCGGGATTCATGGCCAAATATACAATCATATTCGCCGGGTTGGGGGCCATTTTATATTTTGCGCTATCTCGACGCAGGATTCATTGGTTCGCCACCCCATGGCCATACTTGTCTGTTTTGATAGCAATAATCACCGCCTTACCTGTAATCTTATGGAATTATCAACATGATTGGGCGAGTTTTATTTTCCAGACGGGACGAAGGGCCGGAGAAATGAACATGCTCAGGCTCGATTTCTTCTTCGGTTATGTTGGGACAATCATAGGAATTTACGGCATAATTCCAATCCCGCTATTGTTCACGGGTTTTTGGAACTCAGTTAAAAGATTTGTCCTCGGCAACTTTTCCAATCACGACTTAATCGCCTGTTTTTCGGCGCCATTATTAATATTTCTTCTGCCAATATCTTTGAAATCGTGGGTAAAAATGAACTGGACCGCGCCCGCGTTTATTGGAATTTATATAGCCGCTGCTTATCTTTATAGCTGTAAATCTGACAAAAGTAGATTTATTAAATTCGCGGGTAAATTATCCATAGGTTTTCTTCTGCTGACTTTTATTGCTGTACATATTCTCATTTTGTATCCGGGGGCTTATTTCGGCAAAGGTGATTTTTTTGTTGGCTGGGAAAAATTGGCCGATAAAGTCGAAACGGTACGAAGCGTCATGCCCGATCCATATTTTATCTGCGGATATGAATATAAAACAGCCTCTGAATTAGCATTTCACCTGAAAGACCATCCCGAAACTGTCAGCAACAATATAATCGGCCGCCCTGGCCTGCAATATGATTATTGGTGCGATCCCGATACTCTGGCAGGATACAACGCCATTTTTATTTACGATAGGCGAAATAAAGTCAAAGACCCGAAAGAACTAACGGGTCGTTTTGAGAAAGTTGAATTTGATTCAAATGTCAAGATAGAAAAAGGTGGAAAAGAAGTTACAGAATTTTATATATTCCGATGTTATAATTATCGCGGATTGTGAGGGAAAATTGACGGGCGCGCTTTTGAAATCAGAAATAAAAGAATTTCCGCTTTTAGTTAGAGGAAAAGTACGGGACATTTATGACCTGGGCGAAAGCCTTTTATTTATCGCGACAGACCGAATTTCAGCTTTTGATTGGGTGTTGCCAAATGGAATTCCGGGCAAAGGCATTATTCTAAACAAGATGTCGCTTTTCTGGTTCTCGTTGACAGAGGACCTGATTCCAAACCACGTCTTGATCGGAGATTTCGATTTGTTTCCTGAGCCATTGAAAAAATACGATTATCTGAATGGCAGAGCCATGATCGTCAAAAAGGCAAAACGAATTGATATCGAATGCGTTGCCAGAGGCTATCTTGTCGGTTCAGGATATAAGGACTATAATAAGTTGGTTGAGGAGTCGACCGGGGCGCCAGCCATTGATCTTTATGGCTATGAACTTCCATCAGATTTTAAACTTGCCGAAAAACTGCCATTTCCGATTTTCACTCCAGCAACGAAAGAAGATGACGGACATGACATGAATATTTCGTTCAACGATATGGCGAAATCAGTAGGCGGCGATTTGGCAATGGAGCTTCGCGAAGCTACATTGGCAATATATTCCAAAGCGTTTGATTACGCATTTGCCAGAGGAATAATTATCGCCGATACAAAATTCGAGTTTGGCTATATCAATGATGAACTAACGCTAATAGACGAAATATTATCACCGGACTCCTCGAGATTTTGGCCGGTTGAATCGTATGAAATCGGCTTAAACCCTCCATCATTTGATAAACAATTCATTCGCGATTACCTCGAAACAACGGGCTGGGACAAAAATTCAGCTCCTCCGGCGCTGCCCGATGAAATCATCGAAAAAACTATAAATAAATATAAACTTGCGTATAAAATCTTAGTTGGAGCCGATGCTCTTGAGGGAGTTTAATGACTATTAGAAAAGCTTTATTAACAGTCTACGATAAAACGAATATCGTCATGCTGGCAAAAAAACTTAGAGAGTTCGACGTAGAAATAGTTTCTACCGGCGGGACGATGAAAGAGCTTCGGAAGGGCGGAATTGAGGCGAAATCGGTTTCGGATATTACCGGCTTTCCGGAAATACTCGATGGCAGAGTGAAAACTCTTCATCCGTTGGTACATGGGGGCATACTCGCCCGCAGGGACAAAGGGGAACATATTTCTCAGCTTGGCCTGTATAATATACCGCTGTTTGATCTTGTGGTGGTCAACCTGTATCCATTTGAAAAGGTTGTCGCTTCGGGCGATGCCACAGTCGAAGAAATTTTGGAAAATATCGATATTGGCGGTCCCGCTATGATTCGTTCTGCCGCCAAAAACTATCCCGATGTTATGGTCATAACTTCCCCCGACCATTATAACATGTTTATAGAAGAGCTTGTCGAGAAAAATGGCGGATCAACATTGGAGTTCCGTAAAAAAATGGCTCAAATTGCCTTTGAGCGGACAGCCGCTTATGATGCCGCCATAACGTCATGGTTCCAAAAGGACGAAACGGAATTTCCATCAATGCTTGGTAAAAGCTACCGTTATAAATCCAGATTAAGGTATGGCGAAAACCCTCATCAAAAGGCGGCATTATATGAGACTCCCGATTATTCTTTCGCTTCGGTCGCGAAAGCGAATCTCCTGTCGGGAAAGGAGCTTTCCTTTAATAATATATGGGACCTTGAATCCGCTTTGCAAATGCTCCTCGATTTTGATGAGCCTTTTGCCGCGGTAATAAAACATACAAACCCTTGCGGGGCCGCAACAGGGGAGACTCTTGCGCAGGCTTATGAAAAGGCTTTAGCCTCAGACCCGCTTTCGGCATTCGGTTCTGTGATAGCGTTGAATCGAAAGATCGATATTGACACCGCCAATCTTCTCCACGAAACGCCGTTTATCGAATGTATTCTCGCCCCGGGTTTCGATGATGACTCGCTTGAGCTTCTTCGGAAAAAGAAAAACAGGCGTCTGCTTGATATAGGGGATATTTCAAGGCCGGATGAAAGCGAATTTGAATATAAACCGATTTCTGGCGGGATTCTCGCCCAATCCCCCGATAGAAAAAAGGTCCAGGTTGATGATTTACAGGTTGCTACTGATAAGAAGCCAACAGATGGCGAAATTAAAGAACTGCTTTTTTCTTTTAAAATTGTTAAGCATATAAAATCAAACGCCATCGTAATTTGCAAAAATCAAGCTATTGTTGGAGTTGGGGCAGGTCAGACTTCCCGGGTCGATTCATCGATTATCGCGATCCGAAAGGCTGGGGACCGCGCCAAAGGAGCGGTTGCGGCTTCCGATGCTTTCTTTCCGATGCCTGACGGTCTTGAGGTCCTTGCCGACGCGGGCGTAACGTCCGTTATCCAGCCCGGCGGATCGAAAAAAGACCCTGATGTTATCGAGGCGGCGAATCGCTTGAATATCTCAATGGCTCTAACTGGAATCAGGCATTTTAAGCACTAAAGTTATCCACATCAATGTGGAAATGTTGATAAAAATCGCTTGAGTTCTGATTCTTATTCTATTTATATGAATAGCGGTTGAGTTATTAATTTCTCGATAAACCAAATGGCCTTAATAAACGATAAAAATATCATCCTTGGCATTAGCGGCTGTATAGGCGCATATAAGGCTTGTGAGCTGTTAAGGCTGTTCGTAAAAGCAGGTTCCAACGTCAGGGTTGTTATGACCGAATCAGCCACTAAATTTGTAACCCCATTATCATTTCAATCCCTCGGCGCCGACGCCGTATCGGTTGATATGTTCAGTTACAAGAGGGAATCTCTTGAGCATGTCAGCTGGTCGGATTGGGCGGATATTTTAGTTCTGGCTCCGGCAACCGCGAATATAATTGGGAAAATGGCAAACGGCATCGCCGATGAGATACTTTCAACTCAGGCGATGGCGTACGATGGCGCAGTTCTAATTGCGCCGGCTATGAATGTAAAAATGTACAATAACAAAGCGGTCCAGAAGAATATAAAGTATCTAACATCTATCGGAGTAAATTTCATCGGCCCGGAAACCGGAGTGCTGGCATCTCTAATAACAGCCGAAGGCAGGCTGACAGAACCGGAGCTTATTTTTCTCAGGACAAGACAGTTGCTTCTGAATCGCCGTGAACTGGCGGGGAAAAAGGTCGTTGTAACCGCCGGCCCGACTGTTGAGCCGATTGATCCGGTAAGATATCTTTCGAATAGTTCTTCCGGCAAAATGGGATATGACATGGCCGATGTGGCCGCCGGTTTGGGCTCGGAGGTTACAGTGTTTTCTGTGATTTTTT
>CAZKYQ010000023.1:11040-24238 GCA_964556975.1 uncultured Ignavibacteria bacterium | reverse complement strand
TATATAATAATCCCCGCGATACAGGCTGTAATCCATGACGCGAACGCTCCGCCCAACATGGCACGAAAACCCAATTTGGCAAGTTCGCTTCGCCGTTCGGGGGCCAATGCCGATATGCCGCCGATCTGTATGCCGATTGATCCCAAATTAGCGAAACCGCATAAAGCATAGGTGGCGATAATCTGGCTTTTCACAGACATTGTCGCGGCGTAAGTTTGTAATTTCATATAGGCGATAAATTCGGTAACCATAAGTTTTGTGCCCAGAAGATCGCCGAATTTTGTAGCGTCGTCCCAGGGAACGCCCATAACCCAGGCCAATGGCGACAGTATCCAGCCGAATATATTAGAAAGCGATAATCCGCTATTGATTTGCCCGAGGCCAAGATTAACCAGCGCCACTATTCCTATAAACGCTATCAGCATTGCCGCGACATTTAAGGCCAGCCGAAGGCCGTCCCCGGCGCCTGCGGCGGCCGCGTCTATTCCGTTCTGCGTGGTTTTGGATGTTGGGATTTCCGCGCCAACTGCGGTTTCTGATTCTTCGGTTTCAGGATAAAATATCTTGGCCATCATTAGCCCTGCCGGGGCCGACATAATAGAAGCCGCTAAAAGGTGCCCGGCTATATTGGGCACGGAGTCTTTGAGAAGCCCGACATAGGCCGCCATAACGCCGCCCGCCACAGTGGCGAAACCGCAAACCATTACAGCGTTTAACTCCGAAAGCGTCATTTTTTTAAGATAAGGTCTTATTACCAGGGGAGCTTCGGTCTGCCCGACAAATATATTAGAAGCCGCCGAAAGCGATTCCGCCCCTGATGTTTTCATGGTTTTCGACATCGCTTTGGCTATAAGGCTGACGATTTTCTGCATAATTCCGTAATGATAGAAAATACTCATCAAAGCCGAAAAGAATATAATGGTCGGCAGTACCGAAAAGGCGAAAATAGCCATTCCATTATTGACAACCAAATCATTGACCGTTGTAAACCCCCCGTTGGCGTTGAGCTGCCCGACATCTACATACATGTTTACCAAATTGCCGAATACGAAAGCGGCTCCCTCCTGGGCGCTTCCGAGTATAGCGATTATTATATCATTACATTTAGAGAATATCCAAATGCCGGGGTTGGTTTTTAATATCAACAGCGCGAAAATGATCTGCAATCCGAAGCCCCAGGCCACTGTGCGCCAATTAATGTTCTTGCGTTTAGCCGAGAATAAATAGGCTATCGAGAACAGAATTAGTATTCCAAGAATGCCGACAAACCTTTGCATATTTTTCCCTTTCCGTGGAAACCCGCATGGGCTTATTTCGGGGCCTTAAAACAAAAAATCAGGACATCAAAATACAGTTCTTCACGGGATTAGGCAATCTAAATAAAATGGCAGAAAGATACTTTTTTCAAAATCATGGGTTAAAATAACGAACGGGGTCATTCAGTCGGAAGCTCGATATCTTCCCAGATCGCGGATTTTCGCCCCAGCTTTTTTTCAAAAAACTCGAGCATGATATCACGGCAGGCCTTTTTGCTTACTCCACCCGCAACCGGAATCTTGGCTTCATTATGAAACCTGTATTTCGATCCGCAAGCCCCTAATTTGAGATCGTATTCCCCGAAAACAATATTACCAACCCCATAATGAATCATGGCCCCAAGACACATGGCGCAAGGCTCAAGAGTCGAGTAAATCGTTATATCGGACAGATTGAAATCGAAATCCCGGGATGAAAGGTCTCGAAGGCAAACCATTTCTGCGTGCGCGGTTATATCGGAGGTCGCGAATCGCCTATTATGTCCTCGAGCCACTATTTCTCCATTTCTTACCGCTACCGCCCCAATGGGTACTTCTCCCTCTCTGAATCCCTTTTGCGCCTCCTCAACCGCCTCGGCCATAAATCGTTCATCGTTGTTCATTTTTTTAATTCTCCCGTTAAAGGCAGAAAACCGGCGTGCAAATAAGCCCGGCTGATTCTCTTTGCTTTTATAATACCCTACCGCGATAGCATAATGTATAATGCATTATGAATTTGTCAATTAATCATTTGTTGTTATTTACAACTCCTCGGTGTGATTGCCGGAAAATGTTACGACGATGAAAAAATCTTGACTCCGGGGTATTGAAATTGTACTTTGCGGTCCGCCTGCTTTTATCGGAAATTGTAAAAAGCGGTTGGTAACGGGAGAGTTAATAATGAATACAGGCGATAGTAAAATCCTACATAGTTCAATACCTTGGATGCAAACATTTTCGGGAAAGAGTTTTCAACTTGAAAAGATCGATCCCGGGAAGATAGATATAGTCGATATTGCCCATGGCTTAAGCCTGACCTGCCGTTTCAACGGCCATTGCAGGACGTTTTATTCGGTCGCCCAGCACTCTATCCTGGTTTCCGAAATCGTATCGCCCGAAAACGCGTTATGGGGGCTGTTGCATGACGCGGCCGAGGCTTATATAGGAGACGTTACCCGGCCCGTAAAAAGGCTGATTCCTCAATTTAAAGAGGTTGAAGCAAGAATATTAAAGGCAGTCGCTTCGAAGTTCGATCTTCCCGAGCGGATTCCCGAAGAGGTCCTTGACGCGGATAATAGTATACTTGCCACCGAAGCCTCACAACTCATGCCGGATTTTACCATCTGGACCGATTGCCCAGCGGAACCCATTAAAGACATGGAAATCATCCCCTGGAGTTGGGAAAAATCCAAACGGCTATATATAGAAAAAGTGAATAATTTAATTGAAAATGGAAGACAATAATTGTCTCCCATGGCCGGATAAATCCTGAAATAAAACTCGAGATATTTTATTAGAAAAGGCGTTTAAATGCGAAAAATATTCATTATACACTCGAAAGGGCTGACCGACAAGGCCTCAAAGTTGGCGGACAAATTAAGATCCGAAGGAAATGAGGTTTACGTTCCCGGAATTGAGACTCCCCAGGATACCGATGTTCTGACAATCTCAAAGAAAAATAGAGAAGCGATGAAAAAATGCGATGAAGTCCGTATTATTTGGGACGGAACTTCGCACGGCGTGATATTCGATTTGGGAATGGCTTTCGCCATGAAAAAGCCGATGAAACTTGAATATATTATTCCCAAATCAATGGGCGGTTTGATGAAATTGTTAAGCGAATAGCCATTTGAATATCGGCGGTGTTTAAAAGTTGTTTTGGATTAAATGAAAACCATTGCACACTTTCCAATAGCCCTTGAGGAATGAGGTAAGGAATTCTTGACATATAGGTCTTTTTTTATCAGAATATTTTCAACAATTTAAAAATAAATCACGATATTTGTTGACAATTTGACGAATGCATGTTACTTTTCTAATGAAAATGGGGATTCTTCTTTTAGGTACTTTGCTAACTTGATCGAAAGGACGAAAATTTAAACAGCATAAGAGTGTAATTATTTGATGTGATTTTGTCTTCGAGACTATGTAAATCTTCTTTAGTATTAGTGCAGTGAAATGTAAACGCTTTACAGAGGGAAATCAGGGAATTCTGTAAAGTACAAAAGAGTTAAAAAAACTTAAATGTAAACCTTAAAAAATGAGAGGTAAAGCCTATGAGGTTTTATTACAAACTCGCATTAACATTATGCGTTTTGCTTGTGGCCGCGCCGATAGTTTCGGCCGTCAATGTTGATCTCGTGCTGAACGGTGATTTTGAGTCATGGGTTACAAACGGGGCCGGAGGGCCGCCGGACGACTGGACTAACGCTACCGGCAGTTTTAATTCTACTCAGGAAGCCACTACTATTCACGGCGGCACTTACAGTGTAAATCTAACGTGGACCAGTCAATCCAACCAGGATTTCAAATCAAATTCGTTTCCGGTCTATGGGGACAGCGCTTATGTCTGCAGTCTTTACGTCTATGATAATGACCCGGCTGGCAGAATTCGCATGTCCTGGAATACCGATGCCGGTAACCTTTATGGTGGTTACTCATCGGACATGGCCGGCTGGCAACTTATGGTAGATACCGTAATAGTTGGCGCCACGGCTACAGTCGCCAATTTCCAGATCAGAATGTATGACATTTCCGGAAATTGGGTTGACAGCGCTACGGTTTACGTTGACGATTTGACACTATGGGGGCCGGAACCATCCACGGCCAACAGCCCGCCCGGTATTTCTCAGGTTTATCGCGATCCGTATCCGATTGTGTATCCAACGGATTTTGTAACCGTAAACGCCAATATTATTGATATTGACGGCACAATCGTGGATGACAGCATGTATATCCAGGTTGACGCTGGAGGATACGGACCTGTTTACCACGATAGTATTGGCGGAAACGGCAAGTACTATTTCTCAATCGGCACCAATGTTATTGGTGCGGTTGTTGATTATTATGTGGTCGCGACGGATGATTCGGCTGCCCGCAGTGAATCAAGTGTAAACACCTATACTGTATCAAACCCCACACCCACTACGGTTCCTATTGCCGATATCCAATTCAACAATACTAACCAGGGAAGCGGAAATGACTGTTATCCCAGTGATTCTTTGGGAACTACGGTAGAGATTATTGGCGTTGTAACCGCTCGTTATGAGGATCCCACAAAACATGACCGGTATTTTCTTCAGGATGCCGATTCTGTATGGTCCGGGGTCTATATTTACAACGGTTACTCGGGCGATACCGTATCGGTCGGCGATAATGTTACCGTTACGGCTTCCGTTGATGAATATTACGGTCTCACTGAAATCGCGACAATAACTTCCCAAGTGATCAATTCACAGGGAAATCCTTTGCCTGCTCCTCTGGTTATTACTTGCGCCGATCTCGGTTCTGCCGGATGCGCCGCCGGCCCTGAAGCTTATGAAGGCGTCTTCATTCAGATAAACAACGCTACGGTAACTTCAGATGCAGGTTTCGGTGAATTCTGGATAAATGATGGCTCCGGCGATTCCTGCAAAATCTACGATGAAGTGTTTAAAAATGGTTTAGACGCGCCGACAATCACTATCGGTGATGTTTGCTCATTTATTCGCGGTGTAGGCGATTATAGCTACAGCGCATACAAGATCGCGCCGAGATTTTCAGCCGATTATTCCATAGCGACTTATGTTCCTATTGCAGAAATTCAGTTTAACAACGCCAATCCCGGCTCCGGCAATGACTGCTATCCCAGCGACTCGCTTGGAATGACTGTCTTAATTAACGGCGTAGTAACCGCTCGCTATGAGGACCCCACCAAACATGACAGGTATTTCTTACAGGATGCCGATTCAGTTTGGTCCGGGGTTTATGTCTACAACGGATATTCCGGTGACACCGTATCGATCGGCGATAATGTCACTATTGAGTCTGTTGTGGATGAATATTATGGTTTAACTGAAATGGGGACGATAACTTCCCAGGTGATCAATTCACAGGGAAATCCTTTGCCTGCTCCTCTGGTTATTACTTGCGCCGATCTCGGTTCTGCCGGATGCGCCGCCGGCCCTGAAGCTTATGAAGGCGTCTTCATTCAGATAAACAACGCTACGGTAACTTCAGATGCAGGTTTCGGTGAATTCTGGATAAATGATGGCTCCGGCGATTCCTGCAAAATCTACGATGAAGTGTTTAAAAATGGTTTAGACGCGCCGACAATCACTATCGGTGATGTTTGCTCATTTATTCGCGGTGTAGGCGATTATAGCTACAGCGCATACAAGATCGCGCCGAGATTCTCCGCTGACTATAACACCGGCACATTAGGTTGCAGCGGGGCATCCATTTACGATGTTGAATGGTCGGTTAGCCCCACAGGCCCCGATACAGCGGATTGCTGGCCTTCTCAGTATAACCAGTATTATGTCACGGTTTGCGGAGTGGTTACGGCAGTCACCCAGGGCTCATATCCTCGCTTCTTTATGCAGGATCAAGCCAACACTGCCTGGGGCGGTCTTTATGTATATGACTATATAACAGACACACCAGATACTCTGTTTGCTACCCTTGGCGATTATGTCGAGCTTAGTGGTTTTGTAAAAGAATACTACGGCTGGACGGAGCTGGATTCTCTTACCAGCTTTGCGGTTATGGGTACAAATCAGGATCTTCCGGATACATTGGTTATTACTGTGGCCGACTTGATTGCCGGATGTGATTATACAACAGAGCCATTAGAAAACGAGCTCGTGCGTTTGGATGGCGTAACCGTATTGTCAGATCAGGGTTATGGAGAACTCTGGATTACCGACGCTTCCACTGCGGATTCGATTAGAATTGACAGCGATCTTTGGTATTATGGCGGAGATCAGCCAGACCCGGCTCCGTCTCCCGGCGCTACTTATGATTGGATAATCGGCGCTGTAAAATGGCAGGGAAGAAATGATGGCGGACGCATACGCGGATTTATAGTTTTACCGAGATTCGGATCAGATTATGAATCGCTTATAATTCCTGAGCCTGAAATTGTCGATGTCTGGTCGGTCGATCATACCACTCTTAGAGCCAGATTCGATAGGGCCATGGACGCGGCCACCACCGAAATTCCGGGTAACTATTCCACGACCGGAGGACTTACGATCTCCGCGGCGGCGCTTGACTCGACTTTGCGTATCGTCACATTGACAACCAGCACTCAGTCCGATAATACGGTCGATTCGCTGGTTACAATAAATGTTTGCGATACAACGGGAGTTTGCCTGACCGGTACGCTGAACAACCTTTTCCATGCAGGTATTACTGATATTGCTACTATCCAGACTCCGGGCGTTGATGGCGATACTTCGCAAATTTATCTGCATATCGTGACTGTAAAGGCAGTAGTTAGCTGCGACTCTTCACAGGCTTATTACAACACAGCTTTCATACAGGATGCCAGCGGCCCGCCCTACAATGGCGTTCAGCTTTATGCCTCCGGCGGCGATTTCGGTTGGCTATGCACAGTAGGAGATACCGTTATTATAACCGGTCGGGTTGACGAGTATTACGGCGCCACCGAGCTTACCGACCTCCTCGATTTCGATAACAGACAGTTCATCGGAAGCGGTCCACAACCGGATCCCGTAGAAGCTACGGCTGCTGATCTGGCGGACCCGGTAATAGGAGAACAGCTTGAGAGTGTTCTGATTACTGTTTGCGATACTCTGGAAGTCGTGGATGTGTCTAATCCGATCTATGGATTCATAGTGAAAAGCACGACTTCTCCGACTGACAGCTTTGTCGTATTTAACCGTCCTACCGGCGGCCATACCAGATACACTTACGCGCCAGCGGTTACCGATATTATCGCAGGTGTTACCGGTCCTGTTCGCTGGACCTATGATTACTTCCGCGTACATCCCCGCTTCGATGCGGACTTCAACACCTATGACACCTATTGCGGCGCGTCCGGTTGCGATTATGTTGACGGCGACGTTAACGGAAGCGACAGCTACAACGGCCTCGATATCACTTACGGCGTAGCGTTCTTCAAGGGCGGTCCGGACCCGCATTGTCCTCTCGGTTCTTGTCCTATTGCTCCTTGTGACGCTTTCTTCTATTGCGGTGATGTTAACGGTTCTTGCAGCTATAACGGCCTTGATATCACTTATGGCGTTGCCTTCTTTAAAGGCGGGGCCTTACCGATACCATGTCCCAGTTGCCCGCCGCCTGGCGGCCCGGCATCGATGAAGGGTAACGGTCTCAATACGGCTGTTCAGCCTACTATTGAAATGAAATCGAAAACAAAGAAAGGAGCGGCTTTAATTCGCTAATTAGTTAAACCGCATCCGGACTTGTTTCGGATTCAGGCTAATGATTCGGGCCTCTAATATAGGGGCCCGAATCTATTTTAGACCAAAAACTTTTAAAAAATTAGTAAAATAGGTTTGACTATCAGTCTGAAATTTATATATTTACTTTACGGATAAATAATCCGGTAAAGGAAAGAGGAAGTAAGCTCTGAAATGAACAGTTAGTTTGAATGATGAAATCGGAATTATAATATGCGTTTAACTGCGCTTTTGATTGTCGTTTTATTGATGACGGCCTGTTTTTGCCCCACCCTTGCCGATGATGACGAACGGCATACGGTTAATATCGGCAATATAGGCCTTGTTGTTACGAATTATGGAACAGTCGGACTGGCTTTTAGGGAACCCGGAAGGCATTCATGCGAGTATCCGCTTGGATCTCATATTGATCATATGTTTTTAGGCGGACTCTGGGTAGGGGGAGAACAAAACAACCAGACAAAAGTCTCCACCGGCGCGATAGATATTTCAAGCCTTCAATATCGCGATGAGGGCGGTTTTGAATTTACAACAGGCCAGTGGTTAGGTTCCCCGATGAATTTTCCATCTGATTCTATAATTGAGAGGTCCCTTTTGCCGGTATCTCAATATTATGATCCGAATGCGATCAGCCATCAGGATTTCGTATGTGAATATACCGATTCAAATACTTTTATACCTCAATCAGGAGAGGAAATCCAGGTGCATTCGCCGCTGGGAATAGTTGTGCGCCAGGAAACATACGCATGGAGCCAGTCGTTCGCCGATGCTTATGTAATATTGTCATTTGTTATAAAAAATGTAAGCCAGTATCCGATTGAAAATGTGTTTTTGGGCTATTGGATCGATACGATGGTTGGCAATACAGACCTTAATCCCCCTCCCAACTGGGGGCCGAGCTATTCCTGGCGCTGGTACGATGACGCAAACGGCTATGTGGACAGCATGCAGATGGCCTATGAGTATGATTACGATGGCGATTTCGGTTACGCCGAAAGTTATATCGGAATGAGAATATTAGGGACCGATCCCGCGATAAATCCCAATACGGATTCATCATATCTTGATCATACGCAGTTTTACGAATGGCTGTTTAGAGACACGCAAGATCCCGTATTCTTCGCGCCGCAAAATGATATCGAACGTTACGGGAGAATGACGACCGGGCTGAATAATTATGAATGGAGAGGATGGGAAGGAGCGATAGGACCGCTTAACAGATCAATGCTGCTCAGCACAGGGCCTTTCGAGGAATTGCTTCCGGGCGATTCCCTGAGCTTTACTTTCGCGGTTATATGCGCTGAAAAGAACGGCACCGCTCCAATGCAGGATGATACGGAGCTTTCGCGTAAAAATCTATATCTTAACGCGCGCTGGGCGAAAATATCTTATGATGGCGAGGACAAGAACGGCAACGGTATTCTGGATCCGGGAGAAGATCTTTGGCCATTTAATGGAATCCTAGATCGCTATAAACTGCCCGAACCTCCGCCTCCTCCAAATGTCAAGCTTGTCGCCGGCAATGGCAAGGTTGACGTTTACTGGGACGATCAGCCCGAACATTTTATTGATCCGGTAACCGGCTCCGAAGATTTTGAAGGATATAAGATTTATAGGGCGCGGCTTACAAATGAAAACCAAAATGTTGGGCTTAAGCAATTATTTGAGTTAATAGGCCAATATGATGTAATAGATTCTTTAGGTTATAATACAGGGCTTGATTTCATACGCCTTAGCGATCCGATTGAAATTGATGGACATACATATCATTATAAGTTTACTAACGAAGGCCTGTTAAACGGCTGGCAGTACGCGTTTGGCGTGAGCGCGTTCGATATGGGAGATCCGGATAACAATCTGGAAAGCCTGGAATCGAATGTTCTATTAAGTTACGGGAAAGCATTTGCGGGCCCTACGGCCGGAGGCGACGATAGAGAGATAACGGTATTCCCCAATCCATATAAAGCGATATCCTCATGGGATGGCCGGGGAACTGATGGCGTGCAGGAACGCTCCAGACTGCTTTATTTTGCTAATTTGCCGGAAAACTGCACTATTCGGATTTATACGCTGGCCGGAGATATTGTTGATGTACTCGAGCATGATGCGGCGACCTATGCGGGACAGGATATCAACTGGTTCAGTGAATTCGCGGATGGTGAAAAGGTATTTTCCGGTGGAATACATGGCTGGGATTTGGTGACCAAAGCTGATCAGGCGGTGGCAACCGGCTTGTATTTCTATACGGTTGAGAATAAAAATACGGGCAACATACATAAAGGTAAATTTGTTGTAATTAAATAACGGAGGTAAGAATGAAAACGGTTGGAGCATTATTATTAATTGTGGCGTTGAGCGCGCCCCTGGTTTTCGCTCAATATCCAATAGTTCCTATTGACAGTATTCAATGGGTCCCTGTTGGACAGGACAGTTCAAGATATGCCGGGGACACGGTAATAACAGGGGGCCTTGTTGTCGCCGGAACGGGACTTTATTACGCCGGCGCTGGAGTAACATTTTATATGGAGAATCCTGATGGAGGACCGTTTTCAGGCATAATGTCTTATAACCCGACATCACAGGGCTTTCCTGAATTAATACCCGGTGATTCCATCCTTTGTACGGCCCTGGTAAGCGAATATGTATGGGACGATCCGTTTGTCAACATGACAGAACTTTTCATAGTACCGGGATCATTTGAATATCGCATGTACGGCATGCCCCAACCCGAAGCGGAAGTTATTACAGCAACGATTATTGACTCGACGGGAGGCGCGGATTCTCTGGGCGAACAATGGGAAGGTGTCTTTACCAAAATATACGGCTTAACGGTTGATACCGTAATCGACTACTCTACGACATCGGTCTGGGAGTGCCACGACTCAACGGGAGTAGTATTAATAAGGGAAGCCTCGGATTCGATTCCCAATTCCTACCGGCCTGACGAGGGCACCTCTTTTGATTTCGTTCAAGGCGTAATATATCATAGGTTTGGCGCATATCATTTGCAGCCGCGATATATGAGGGATATTCAACTTGTGGCAGGCGCTCCTTTTGTGGCCGCCTACCATGAACCGGCGTTTCCTATCGTTAGCGATCTGGTTACTTTTTACGCGAATGTTGTTGACGATTCAGGAATCGACGATGTCCGGCTTTTTTACAGAATAAATCTGGGGACCTGGCTGAATGTGCCTATGGTCGATCAGGGAAATAATCTCTATACATTTTCTCTGCCGTCTCCCGTACCGGGATGGAACGTAAACTACTATGTGCAAGCCACCGATGATTCATCAAACGTAACCCTCGATCCGGCTGAAGCCCCGTTCACGTTCTATCACTATATAGTGCAGGAACCGCAGGAAATGTCAATAGCGGACGCAAGAGTTGACGGGGACGGCGATTTCATGCCCGATCTGATGGATAGCGCGGTTATCTTAACCGGAGTAGCGGTAAGCCAAAACTTCTCGACAGACCGCACCGACTTCTTTTTGCAGTCCGCTGGCGCGGGTATAAATGTATTTTTCGATTCTACACAGATTAACGTAAGTGTTGGAGACTCGATTACGGCGAACGGAATAATAAGCCAATATAACGGGAAAACTCAAATACAGCTTTATAAGAGCGATAGATTGGATTTCCACATACCCGGAACTCCCATTGCGCCAGCGATTGTTAATTGCGGCAATCTTGGTGAGATCGACGGCGAGCAGTATGAAGGTACTCTGGTACTCGTGAACAACGTATTAATACTGGAGGAGCCCGATCAATGGCCTCAATTGGGCTGGTCAGCTACAATGACCATTACTGAGGGCTTTGCCGATTCTGCAATGTTGCGTATTGACCAGTCTACCGATATTGATGGTCAAGCGCAGCAAGGCCCCCGCGCCAATATTACTGGCGTTCTGAGCCAGTACGACACCTCGCCACCCTATTTGAGCTACTATCAGCTTATGCCCAGAATGTACGATGATTTCGATTGGAATACCGGCATTGAGGACGATATCGAAATGCCTGAAAATTACTATTTGGCTCAAAATTACCCCAACCCGTTTAACCCCAGCACCAATATTAGTTTTGGCATGAAAAAGGAAGGGAATGCAAAAATTACCGTTTTCAACCTCATTGGCCAGAAAATAACCGATATTGTAAACGGAAAGTTCTCCGCTGGAAATCATGTGGTTGAGTGGGATGGAAAAAATTCTAACGGAAATAGTGTTTCAAGCGGTATCTATTTTTATAGAATGGAGACAGAAGAATACGCGCAAACCAGAAAGATGATCATTCTAAAGTAAGAGAGATATTGGTGATTTCTAAGGGCTTGAAGGCGGGGATAATATTTATAGCTGTGCTTGGAGCGGTGCTCACTTGCTCAACTGAAAAAAGCACCACTCCCAATCCTAATATGTCGCCCGATACTCATCTGTTCCTTCGCTTGTCAGATTCGCTGCAATATCCCGGTGAGACTGTCAGTATGCAGATTTTGCACTGGTATGGAGACGATCCTGATGGTGAGATCGATGGTTTCGAGTGGTGTTGGGAAGATACCGCAAATTGGACCTATACCGTTGATGTCATGGATACATTTTTCGTTCCGATTAGGGTAGCCCAGGACACCTTTACATTTTATATCCGGGCTATAGATAACAAGGGTCTGAAAGACCCTACGCCCGATTTAATGGCGTTTCCTATTCGCAACTCACCCCCCGAAGTTAATTTCCCGATTGACTTCGTACAAAGATATTCGCGAGAAGTATACACCTGCTTTTCTCAATTTACAATAGGCTGGTCAGGGTCCGATCTCGATGGCGATATCACAATTACGCAGTATGAATGGTACCTGGCGGATTCATCCTTCTTCCCCGATTCGGCGGATATCGATACGATGTCATGGAACTATCTCGATTCCCTGTCGACCTTAAAAGTGTTTGATGATCTAACTCCAGGAAGTTATCGGTTTTTCCTGCGATGCAGAGATATCGCCGGGGCCTATAGCAATATTGTTTTTTATCCCGATACGATTGACGGCGTTTGGAATGTCAAAGAACCGGTTGGAAGCGCGCTGTTAGTGGATGATAATATATATTTCTTCACCTCGGATTCCGTCAATTTCAATCAAGCTCTTACTAATACCTATGGCGCGGGCAATTACTCGACATGGGATGTAACCGACAGGATAAGCTATTATCCCCAGGACATATTAGCGACATTGAACCTTTTCGATATTGTTATATGGAATGGAAGTTCATATCCCCATTTTCGGGAGTCGCAAACGGCGCTGACCGAATATCTTGCGGATGGGGGCCATCTTCTTGTTTCCACAACTCATGCTGGACAGGATACGACTATTTACCCGTTTCTGCCGGTTGATAGCGTTATAACAGAATCTATTTCCAGAGTATTTACTGTTACAATAGTGGACGATACATCATCATATATACTTACAAGACCTCCGGGTTATCCCGATACATTGCAGTCGCC
>CAZKYQ010000023.1:0-10940 GCA_964556975.1 uncultured Ignavibacteria bacterium | reverse complement strand
CATCATCATATATACTTACAAGACCTCCGGGTTATCCCGATACATTGCAGTCGCCCCAACCGTTATCCTACTCTTATGGTTTTAGAACAGGGCCGCCGTCAGGCCTGATTCCCGAGGAATTCAGGGATCGCTATCCGGCCCAGGCATTATATGTTTTCGATCAGGATACGGTCGCGGCGAGGTTTCCGGCTTATGTCGATTCTCTAAGCAATATCCAAAGCGCCCAGATAATTTATTTCTCAATGTATTTCTTTGATTGTATCGTTAACGACGGTTTTTACGATCTTATGGATATTATTTTAACGGAGGAATTTCAGTAATGCAGGTCCTTAGATTGTTTTTTGCCATTCTTCTTATGGTCCCGATATTGGCGCGGGCCCAGGATACTTATACCCTCGCTGGAAGCGTAACAGATAAAGAAACAGGTGAACTTCTGCCCGGCGCGACCATAATGATTAAGGGCACATATTTCGGCGCTTATACCGATCCAGACGGCCAGTTTAGAATTCTCAAAGTCAAAGAGGGCGTTTATACGATTGTAGTCAGCTTGATTGGCTATAAGCAGATTCAAAGGACGGCTTTTAAAGTAGGCCCCGCAACCGAATTGACAATTAATTTTGATCTCGAACCGACGGTTTTAACGCTTGGCAAGGATGTATTAGTAATTGGAGAAAGGCCTCTGCTTGATATTGAATCGACCGAATCGGGCAATGTGATGAACAGCAAGGAGATCGAAGCGTCAGTTGTTGAAAACGTAACGGATCTTCTTAAAAATCAATCGAGCGTTGTCGCGGAAAAAGATGAGATACACATCAGGGGCGGGCGAGCGTATGAGAATTCGTATCTTCTTGACGGCATCTCCATCCAGGACCCGTTCTCAGGCGGAACCGCGGGCCTGATGCTATCATCCAACTCGATAGAGGAACTTGAAGTTTTAACCGGAGGGTTTAATGCCGAGCATGGACAGTCCATGTCGGGCGTCGTAAAAGTTAAGACAAAAAAAGGCTCAGATAAATATAAAGGGCAATTTACGTATAAAACTGATGATTTCGGTTTGCTCGAATCTTCAAGCTTTAATACGGATGTCGGCGAGGCGTCTTTTTCCGGTCCGATACCGTTTACTAAAAAACATGGTTCATTTTTCATATCCGGATACGGGATGATTTCGGATACTTATCTTCCTAACTCAGGCCAGCTTTATTCTTCGATATTCGGCGGCACAAAATTCGCGAGAAGAGGAGCAAATAAGTATTCAGGTTTTTTTAAGAGCATCTATGAATTTTCGCCCACAAAAAAATTAACATTTTCTTCATCAGGTTCCGCGTCGATAGACCAGGGGTTTTCCGCCAATGAATTCGAAAACCCGAATCCCGATTTCAGTTCATACCCCTATGCATTTCAAAATAACCTGCAAAATTATAATACGCAAACAAGGCTTTCAAACCATGAATCGCTTTTTTGGAGCCATACTACTTCGCCCTCGTTTTTCTATGAACTTCGGCTATCGAGGTTTTTCACGCAGTTAAGAAGCGATGTAAATGGAATGCACTGGCTCGAATATACCGAGCCGATCGATATAATCCCGATAAATTATTTCTATATTCGCAATTTCATTCCTGAAGGCTCGGGTTATGACAATTCAAGGTATGCAGTTACTACGGGAGACGGTTTTTATGATTACGGCAATGGGGATAATTGGCGGGACCATTTTTTCGAGCAATATACCATTAGGCTCGACGCCACAAAAAGCTACGGCACTTCCCATACGGTTAAAACCGGATTAGAGGAGAACATCCAGGAAATGCAAATGATTGATATTGTAAAGCCGTGGTCGGGCAAGACCGGCCTCGGGCTAAACCATGATATTTATCGAGTGTTTCCGTCATCGGGAGCAGGTTATATTCAGGATAAGATTGCGTCGTTTGGATTAATTATAAACGCCGGTTTGAGGTTTGATTGGTGGTTTCCAGGGAAATATGTTGACAGGGCTGTTGAAAATCCTCTGGTAATATCTCCTCAACTTAGAGATTCGTATTATAATGATACATTCAAACTATTTGGCATGAGAGGCAAAGGGAGCCTTTCGCCCAGACTTGGCGTATCTCATCCCATTCTTGATAAGGCCATGCTATTTTATTCTTACGGGCATTTCTCTAAGCTCCCAAGGCCTCAGCGGGTTTACGCCAAATTGAATTCCGTATCTCAATCGACATATCAGCTTTTTGGCAACCCGAATTTAAACCCTGAAACGACTGTATCTTATGAAATTGGCATGAGATATGAAGTGTCAACAAACGACGTGATGACCGTAACGGCCTACTATAGAGATATTTTTGATTATATTTCCTCATTGAGAATTACTCAAACGGGGCGCACGGGAAGCAATTCTTATCTGATGTACTTTAATCTGGATTACGCCCGTTCCCGCGGTATTGAGTTTGAATACAAGAAAAGAGCGTCCAATTTTCTAACAGCGGATATCGCGGCTTCTTATACGATTGCCACGGGCAAATCATCCTCGCCCAAAGACGAACTGCTTGTGGCAAGGGGCCAGCTTGAGGAGAAATCGATCACAGAGAACTTCCTGAGATGGGACAGGCCGTTTCGTTTTTCTTTTGACGTTAATTTATTTGCCGGAAGAAAAACAAGGCATCGGGTTTTTGGCCTGACTCTTCCTCCTGATTGGAATCTTTATACGAGGTTTTTTCTTCAGTCAGGAAGAAGGTATACGACATTTACCAAGATTGAGATTGAAGGAGAACAGGTACAATATGTGGCGGATAATAAGGAACCCTATAAGGGAATTTCGAGCGCCTGGCAATGGGTAGAAATAAGTTTTAAGAAACATTTCAGAATCAAAAAAGATCTGAAAATTACTTTCTTTACGGAAATCTCAAATCTGTTTAACTCAAAAAACACAAGCATAACCAACCCATTGACAGGAAAAGCCTATGAATATGGCGATCCGGTATTGGACAGCTGGAATGATCCGCTTAATCCTGATCCGGCTCCGACAAGACCGTTCCCGTTTGATCCATCCAGATATCTTGAGCCGAGAAATATCAAACTGGGGATTTCGCTATCATGGTAAGCAGGGCTATCAAATATTTGATAACAATATCGGCGGTATTAGTTTCGCTAATCAATGTTTCATCCGCGTTTAATCCATTTCCAAATCTTGGCGATGAAAGGGTTGGTACGGCCTCTATGCAATTTTTGAAATTGGGAGCGGGCGCCAGAGCGGCGGCTCTGGGGAATTCCATAGCGGCCATGACTACTGACGGTTATAGTTTGTATTGGAACCCTGCAGGATTGGTTTGGGGCGGCGATAGGCAGCTCGCTATTTCTCATAATATATGGGTTGTCGACGTGAATTACGATTATTTTGGCTATGGCATGAAATTCGGCTCGGAGCAGGCGATTGGAATATCAGCGCTTTATCTTGGAACTGACAGAATGGATGTAACAGATGAGTATCATCCTTTTGGTACGGGTGAAACTTTCGGATACGCCGATGCCGCGATTGGCTTAAGCTACAGCAGGCGTTTGACAGGTTATTTTTCTTTTGGCGCAACGTTTAAATATGCCCAGGAAAATATCGAGGATTTGACCACCAGGGGATTTCTCCTTGATTTAGGCACCTTCTATCAGATGAATTATAGACGAACAAGATTCGCCGTTACAATGGCCAATTTCGGCCAGCAGATTAAACCCGGGGGGTCCTATATTTATACGAACCTAACCGGAGATGAAATCGAAAAATCTTATCAGTCATTTTCACCGCCGAATACTTTCAGGCTGGCATTGGCGATGGATATAATGAATCAGGGCATGAACCTTTGGCAGGCAAGCTTCCAGCTTGACCACCCAACTGATAATGCCGAGCATTTCTCATTCGGCACCGAATATGGAATGAACGATTTGCTGTTTTTGCGGGGAGGCTACAAGCTCGATAGCGATAACCAGAGCTATTCCCTGGGCGTTGGATTAAAGGTCGATTTGCTTTCTACCGAAACCATGTTCGATTACGCGTTTGTTACAGTAGGCGAATTAGGCAATTCTAATATGTTTTCCTTTCACTGGAGTTTTTAATGAAGGCTGTTTTTACAATCCTCTTTCTATTGACCGCGCTTATCGCAATAATGCTTTCCTGCGGCGAAAAAATTGATTTGCCGATGGAAGTGCCCTTCGAGGGAGAACTTGGCGATACGTTGTATCTTCAGCTAAACCCGATTTGGGATGCGGAACATGGATATGATTTTAATAACCCCCAAGCCGTATATTTCGGGAAAGATACATATTTGTATGTCGCTGATACCGGCAACGATAGGATTTTAAGAATGGACGCCGCCGGGACGA
This sequence comes from uncultured Ignavibacteria bacterium, assembly GCA_964556975.1. Lineage (GTDB taxonomy): Bacteria > Zixibacteria > MSB-5A5 > UBA10806 > UBA10806. The sequence continues at coordinate 6,581 of CAZKYQ010000023.1, read as the reverse complement.
TTCACGCTGCGATTCCAATTGTGAATCCAATCTCTGTCTCCCAGGATGAATTAATGCGCTTGCTGGTTGTTACAGGCGATCAAAAAGTATACAAAATCGATGTGGGACCTTCGGGAGATATGCTGCCGTATGTGGCTTACGATTATACTGCGGTTTGCGATACTTGCTACGATCACGATCTGCTGGATCCGGATGATATTTTTGTCTCGATAACCGACGCGACTTTGGGGCTGAAAACATATTTTGTCGCGGTGAGGTCTTCAGTTACCGGAGGCAATGGAAGAATATTATGGTTTAAGGGAAGCGTCGACCCTGATACTGCGGATATACTATTACCATCGGAATTCACAAATGCCGAATCTGATACATTTCACAACCCCGTTGTGGAAACCGGCAATGGCATACTCACGACGAACTTCACAAATCATATTTATGCCTATGAGCAAAGCGGAGCGATGCACCTGATCGTATGTCAGGATTCCGGAAGTTATCCGGTTCATGATATGGTGTTTATAAGGCAGGTTTGGGACAATACATGGGTGTTCGATTATTCCCACTATCCCGGTGAAGTTGATATTCTTGATATCAACTTATACGACTTTCCTGTCGGGGCGGCGACAGATCCCGAAGGCAATATATATGTAGTGGATGGCGGGCTTTCGAGGAATTGCGGCGGTTTCAAGTTCTCCCGCGCTGGAATGCTTTTAGAAACATTCTGCGAACCCGATTCGCTTGATAATGTTTTCCTCAAACCTTCATCGATTACTTATGATTATTTTGGCAATCGCAAGACTGTATTTATCGCGGATTCCGAAAAAAACGCTATTCTGAGATTTAAACTATCAACAGACCTTGAATGATAATAGGCAGAGACTTCGTTAATTAGCAGACAACTCTAAACAATTAAATTACTGGCGGGATTAAACAATGTTACGCAAATTGAAAATTACAATTAATGTTATGGTAATAATTATATTATCATTTGGCAGCACCTATGCTTTAGTGCAGCCCCGCGGATCAGATACGGCATTCGACCTGTTAACATGGAACGTCAAGCAATTCCCCACAAACGGCAGCGGTACGATTGATACGCTGGCAATTTTAATTAACGATCTCGATGTCGATATGATTGCCTTTGAGGAAATAACTAATATTGCCGCGTTCAACCAGTTATTGGCACAGTGCCCCGGTTGGGATGGCGTATATTCTCCTGACAATACGGGTTTGAGAACGGCCCTGATCTGGCGTACTGACCGATGTAATGTTACATATATTGAACAGCTGTTTACAAACAATTTCTATGAATTCCCGCGTCCCCCGATACATTTTCAGGGAAGCGCTCAATATGGGTCGGAATATTTCGATTTCCATATAATTGTTTTCCATTTGAAGGCTGGTTCTGATGAAGCCAGCAGGCTGCGCCGCGCGGCCGCGATTGTACTGCTAAAAAGCTATCTTGATACGAATGTTCCCTCGTCAGGAGAGCCGGATTGGATCGTTCTCGGTGATTGGAATGATGAGATTGATGATTCGCCGTCATTGAATGTTTTTACGCCCTTGCTTGAAGACTCGACAAACTATACGTTTTTAACATTGCCTCTGGCGGGAGACCCTTATTGGTCTTCATTTCCGTCATGGAATTCGTTGATAGATCATATTATGATCACAAATGACGCTTTGGTCGAGTATGGAAACGGATACGCGACAACTTTGCGCCTCGATGATGAATATTCGAATTACTCCTACATGATATCCGATCACAGGCCGGTTATGGCCAAATTTGAATCTCCCAATTCGCAATATGAGCAATTGCTGGTTAACGGAGATATGGAGACATGGACTGCCGGTCCTGCAGAACCGCCTGACAACTGGGTAGAAGATACCGGAAATATCCAAGCCATCCAAGAAGGTACGATAGTACGCAATGGATCGTACAGTATGAATGTTACCTGGGATGATGGCGCTACTCAGAGGATTTCTCAGACTATACCAATAACAGCAGAAACTGCCTATACATGCACCACGTGGGTTTATGACAATGATCCCGATGGCAGGGCCCGACAATATTGGTGGTGGGTTCCTACGGGCTCTGCGTTTTCCGACTATACAGTAAACAGTACCTCCTGGCAAGAGCTTGTAGTATCCGCAACAGCGCCTGTCGGCGCTACAGGTTTAAATATTCAGATTCGTGGATATGATACTACTGGCTGGGATGGCAACGCCACGATATATGTCGATGACGCTGTTTGCTGGGGGCCCGCTGAAGGGCCTGGAAACAGCGCTCCTATATTTACTCAGATTAACAGATATCCCTGGCCTAATATTTATGAAACGGATGACGTCAATATTGAGGCGCGGATTATTGATGTCGACGGATCAATCGCTTCCGATACTCTTTATGTGCAAACGGGTGCTGGGTTGATTTATAATCCGATTACTCGCGACAGTCTCGTAGGCGATTCTTATTGGTATAATATCGGAATCAATCCGGTTGGCACAGTTGTAGATTATTATCTGGTTGCGGTAGATGACAGCGGTGCCGTAACAGTAAGCGATACCTTAAGCTATATTGTTTTGGAAACGGGCGGCTCGTCAGGGATTACAATTGCTGATATCCAGTACACAACGGCTCCGGGTGGTGGTGGCGAGTGTTATCCAAGCCCCTATTTGGATAGTACAGTAACCTTAAATGGAAAAGTAACGGGTCGATTCGCGCGATCAGACAGGAACGACTGGTTTTTTCTTCAAGATAGCGATTCGTTATGGTCAGGGATTTATGTTTATGACTCAGGAACCAATGTCAATGTGGGGGACAGCATTTCAATTACGGCAGTTGTGGCCGAGTATTTTGGCTCGACTGAATTAGCAACAATTACTCAGCTTAATACATATTCCACCGGCAACGATATTTTTAATCCCAATATATTGACATGTTCCGATCTTGGCTCATCGGCCTGTGATCCTACCGCCGAAATCTATGAAGGTATGTTGATTAGAATTTATAATGTGACTATCGGCGGCGACGCCGGATACGGCGATACATGGTCGAATAATGGTTCGGGAGACTCCTGTCTTATTGATGACGATTTGGTTTATAATGGGCCGGACCCGTTTACGCTAATACAGGGCCAAACATACTATTCAATTACAGGCATCTGTGTTTATCACCATGATTATTATCGCATCGCCCCCCGCTCAAGCGCGGATGTTGTTGAAGTGGGGCCGGTAGGGTGCGCCTACAATCCCGGAGACGTAAACTCGCCTGATGGTCTGGGCGCTTATAATGGCCTCGACATTACTTATGGAGTAGCTTTTTTCAAAGGCGGGCCTGCTCCGTTATATGAATGCGAATGTACAACCGGGAATATCTGGTTTGTCAGCGGTGATGTTAACGCAAGCTGCACCTATAACGGCCTTGATATTACTTATGGCGTGGCCTATTTCAAAGGCGGGCCATTGCCCATATCGTGCGCCGATTGTCCTCCATCGAGGCAATAATAATAAATTAAGGGGCGATTTTGCTTGCGAATTACAGATATTGGCCTAAATTAGAAACAAGAACAATTTAGTAATCGGGGCTGATTAATGAAAAAAATTAAAACTGCTTTTATCATATTTATAATGCTAACTTTTGTCGCGAGTTATTCCCACGCCCTTGTAGGGCCGCGCGGAACAGACGATACGTTTGATCTGCTGACATGGAATATTCATAACTTCCCGGGTACCGGTTTTCGGACCATAGACACGCTGGCCGTGCTAATTAATGATCTGGATGTTGATATAATCGCCTTTCAGGAGATTGCCGATACTATAGCGTTCGGGACGCTTATGAACCAATTGCCCGGATGGGATGGAATCTATTCTACCGATGAATACTCATGGGGCGATTATCAAAAAACAGGCGTAATCTGGAGGACCGACAGGGCCAGCGTAACGTACGTCGAAGCGCTGTTTGAAAATAATTGGTATCAGTTTCCCCGGCCCCCCATGCATGTCGCCGGAAATATTACTTTCGGCGAACACCAATTTGATTTCCATCTGATCGTTTTGCATTTGAAGGCAGGCTCAACCGATGACGACAGGCTCAGGCGGCGGGCGGCTGTTATTATGCTTAAAAGCTATCTGGACAATAACGTCCCGGGCGGAGATGATGAAGACTGGATTGTGCTTGGGGATTGGAACGACGAACTCGAGGACCCTCAAAGCGTCAATGTGTTTTGGCCTCTTTTGGAGGATTCCACCGATTATACTTTTTTAACTCTTCCTCTTGCCGGCAATCCTTATTGGGCATCTTATCCGTCATGGCCATCAATGATCGATCACATTATGATAACCAGCGATGCCATGAACGAGTATGGCGATGGCACGACTATTACCTTGAGGCTTGATGACGAATATTCCAATTACGCGTATAGAATATCAGACCACAGGCCGGTCATGGCGCAGTTTGCCGGGGCTATCACTGCTATAAACGACGAAGACAGCCAGGCTTTTCCCGATGAATTAACCACTCTGGATATTTACCCTAATCCGTTTAATAATTCCGCGAATTTGCGTTTGTCGTTAAGCGGCGATACTAATTTAAAATTAGAGATCTACGATATACTTGGTAGAAAAGTCGAAACAGCCGCCGACGGGTATTTTTATCAGGGCGATTATAGTTTTGCCATAGATGGTTCCAATTGGGAATCAGGAGTATATTTTGCGCGTATTATTACTGAATATATTCAAATAAGCCGGAAACTTATACTGCTGAAATAATAACTATCGCGATATTATTATCTTGCTAAATGCTATATAAGGTGTTTTGCGATAATCTCCGCTGCTTCCAGGGCTGTATGTTTTGTTGAATCAATATGCAGTAGCGGATTTTCTTCGAGACAATATTTCTTGCCCATGCCGGCTAAAGTCAACTGGCCCTGCTGGGCTTTTTGATAAATATCAATAATTTGGGCCTTGTCCGTTCTATATTTTTCGCGGTCCATGCAAACTTCCAGCGGGCAATCAATGCGAATCACCTTAAAACCGGCAATCCGCTCCTTGCCCAGTCTGCGTCCCGTCCCCTCGCCGTCCACCGAATCTATTATGGCGTTTATATTATGCCTGTTTAATGATTCGGCTACATATATGGATGTCCTATAGTTGGTCTCCCGCTCTTCAACCGAAAATGTTGGATTTGGGGTTACAAATTGCCGTATTTTATCGAGGCGAAGATAATCAAAACGATTGGAATTGTTTTCTAATATTTTTATCAGCTCTTTGCAGATAGTGGATTTTCCCGATCCGGAAAGCCCGGTAATCCAGATAGTCCACGGTTCCTTGATTTTTTCAATCCCTGAATTGGCTTCCATGTTGCGTATACCAATAAATATTTTGACGATAAAAGTCAACATATAAAAACATTAACCCCGTCTTTGCGAGGCGCGAAGCGACGAATCAATCTCATGTTTCAGTTCGGTCAGTTCGTTAGTGAAACGGTGAACTGACCGTTAAGAGCCTGTAGCCGGGGTCTTGATAAAGACCCCGGAACCATGTCTGCAATGCCCGGGGTCCCTAGGGTGCTACGGCTACGACTTTAAAAGTCAACATCAAAATCGGGGGCGGTTAAATTGAAAAACAGATTTTTATTTTTATGTTGCGCCATGAAAAATAAATTTGTAGATAGATATCTGCATGGATATCGAAAAATTCTGGGATACATTAACTCGAAGAGTTATCAGCGCAAAAAAATCCGATAAAAGCCCGTTAATGATATTTGATCTGGACGGTACCCTTGTCGAACATCATTACAGGATTTACCACGTCTTTGTGGATCTCGCAAGAGAATTGAATTTCCCGGAGGACGCGAAGTCGCTTATTTTCGATTCCAATCCCGAAGAATACGGGTATCATCCGCGGGAAACCCTTGAGAACATAGGGCTAAATGAAGAGTTGATTGAGAAAATGTTGGCGCCCTGGCTTAAATATTTCTTGTCAAGCAAGTTCTTGCATTACGATCATCCGATGAAGGGGGCTTATTATTTTGTCAGGAATATTCTCAGCCTCGGCGTCAAAGTGGTCTATTTAACAGGGCGCGACGTTCCCAATATGGGGGAGGGAACAAGAGCTTGGCTTGAGAAATTCAATTTCCTGGATAATAGCGGTCTGACGGAACTCAACATGAAGAAAGACCTTAGTATCAGCAACGCCGAATCCAAACGATTGGCCTGTGAAGAAATCAACGCTTCAGGGCAAGCCGTGCTGGTTGTGGAGAACGAGCCCAAAGAGCTTGAATTTATGCTGGGCGTGTTTCCCAAGAGCATTGGCGTTTTAATAGATTCTCCCAACTCAGGGTTGCCGGCCAGATTGCCGTCCGATATTTTCAGGATAAAACAATTTAATGAGCTAAACTCTCTCTATAACCGGTTGATTTAATTGAAAAATTGGCCTTGAAATGACTATTGAGAGGGATTTAAAGTATTTAAAAAGCCTCGCGTATGAATTGCTAAAATTACCTAAAGAAACAGAATGGTTTGAAGTTAAACACAATAATGATAATCCAGAGGAAATTGGAGAATATATATCAGCCCTATCGAACTCCG
>CAZKYQ010000022.1:0-24705 GCA_964556975.1 uncultured Ignavibacteria bacterium | reverse complement strand
CGGCGTCCGAAGCTGTAACCCGCAAATCAAGATGGCCGCCCTCGGCAAGTGTCGGAGGAGCAATAGGATCAAGCACAGGAGCTTGGTCGGTATTTGTTACTGTTATATCTACAAGCTGAGTATCGGCGAGACCGCTCAAATCGGATGCGATAAACCTAACTTGATGAATACCCGCTTGAGTAAAATCAGGATCGAATGTCAGCCCGCCCACTCCGCCAGAGGAATCAGCGAAAGCCATATTGGCTGTAAGAAGTTCCGCTGTAAATGTTATTACATCTGCCGAATCAGGATCTGTCGCCGTAACCCGCAGATCAAGATGAGCCCCCTCCGCTAAACTTTGAGCAGAAATCGGTGTTATTGTTGGGGCGGTTTGCGCAAAAGATATATTATACAAAAAAACAATAAATGCCGAAGCTAAGAATGTCCGTCTTATTACTTCCATTACTACCTCAAAAAGTTAGCCAGTCACTAAGTTCGCTTTTAAAAATAATCTCTGGCGAAAGAAAGGCCGAGTTATTTTACAAAGAGCATCTTTTTAGTTTTGTCAAAGTCCTCAGTCTGCAGGCGATAGAAGTAAACGCCCGTAGCCAGATCTGCTCCATTGGCAGAACGGCCATTCCAGCTTACGGAATGGCTGCCTGCCTCCAAGAAGTCGTCAAGAAGAGCAACAACATTTCTTCCCAAAAGGTCATAGACCTGAAGTTTCACTTGTCCAGCTTTAGGCAAGCTGAAACTAATATTCGTATTTGCGTTGAACGGATTGGGATAATTTTGCTCAAGAGTGAACCTATCGGGAAGTTGGCCCTTTATTTCAACCGGAATATAATCAGCCGATGGATCTACAATAATAAAATCTGAAATAGAAACATCAGAAATCAAATCGTATTCCTGCCCAACCGATTCAAACTTCAAATTTACTAATTCTCCATTTGCCGGCCCAAAACTATCTCCGCTCAAATTATATATTACGCAATTTATTTTGTTTTCGGTAACATTGTAATCAATAGCCATTCCGGAAGCCATTTCGCCAAGGGAAATTTCTACACAACTCAAATTATCCGAGTTATACGCAACCTCGAACTGTACCGCTGAAGCTTCCGAATAAAGCCCCACATTCATGGGAACGGATATCGGACCGTCCGGCGGTAAATTATCCTTAAGAAGTTCAACTATCACCGGCGGGCCTTCAGGCGAATTTTGCGGTACGCTAATTATTTCCAGAATAAAATTAACAATATCCTGCAGATCGCCAATATCCACAAAACCGTTGCTGTTGAAATCCGCCGCCTCCATTTGCCTTTGGCTAAAAGTATTCATTCCAATGATATAGGCTACAATCGAAATGCAATCTCCGACGTCAACAACCCCATCCAGGTTGCCGTCACCGAAGCCATCTACGGTAAAAAAACCGTCTTCAATATCCAATTCTTTTGATGTTCCAATAGAGTCGATTACCTCAATGGCCGATAGAAATGTAATACCGCTCGGCCCGAAAACCGTATCAATATTGACATCAACCATCAACTCGGCTAAAGGGCCCTGCCCCGAAGCGATTGAATCTATTCCAACGCTGAATATTACAATTACAATTCTGCCTGGCTCCGGTTCGTTGGAACTGAACCACATATTAGAGCATCTATATGTGGACAGAACTTCAGGAACATCTATTTTAAAAGGATCATACAGGATTTCGAATTGCGCGCCGTATATGGGGGCTGTATTGTACAGTAATATCTCGACCGGCCTGCCCAAAGCCCCAGGTACTCCGCCTTGATCAGAATTGATAACAACGCGGTCATTCGGCTGATCAAATATAATTATCTGAACAGGCAAGTCCGTAACGTTATTATGATCATCCGAAACCGAGAAAGTAACGATCACAGTATCGGGCCCCTGGCTAAAATCAGGCTGGAAAGCAAACGTGGAATTAACAATAGAATCCCCCTGCGCGGACGGGAAAGTTGCATTCGGGGGAAGACCGCTGGCAGAGAGAGTAAGTGGATCAGCGTCCGGATCATGCGCGACTACGACAAATTGAAGCAATTGGCCTTCCGCGACCGACTGAGAACCGATAAAACTTATAACGGGAGGCATATTGAACCCGCCCCCGATAATAGAAAAATTACCCGGAATCAACTGTGGGACTATTAGATTCAACCCAAGGGAATCAGACCAGGAGTTATCATAAAGGACCTCATCCTGAAACGCGATTGTAGTAACATCGCCGGGAGTGGCCGTAGCTTTCACAATAAACCTTATCTGAACCACCGGGCCGGTGCCTCGCGGAATCAGGTTTGAAACCCAGGTTACCGCAATCACCCTGATTACTCCGGGAGTTGAGAAATCAACGGTAAACGCCTCGAGGTTGCATCCCCTGTCAACACAGAAAGCTGTATCGATATCGAGGATAGTTTCATCGTAAACAATTCTGTGCGAAATGCCCTCAATCGCAAATGAAGGATTAGCCATATTGATCGTAACATCTACCGTATCGCCGGGAAGACCATAGGCGTCAAGCACAGTCATCGTATCCAAATCAGAGAATATCGTTTCAGCGGCAACCGGCGACCAAAGGAATACCCCAAAAAGAATTATTAATATTGGGAAAAATATTTTTTTCATTACTACCTCATCATTTCAGCAATGTCATTCTTTTGGTTATGGTTTTCCCCTCCACTACCGAAAGCCTGTAATAATATACTCCAGAGGAAAGATCATCGCCCGTTGACGAACGACCATTCCACTTAATATCTGTTTTCCCCGCTTCAGCATATCCCGAATACAAATTCACGACTTTTCGTCCGAGCAAATCATACACAACAAGATCAACCTCTCCCGAACGCGGTAAATTGAATGAAATTATCGTTTCCTGATTAAATGGATTGGGATAATTTTGCGCCAATTCAAACATATCGGGAATCTCAGGACCGGAATCAATCCCCGTTTGACTGACATCAACCGTACCGTCAATCAATATGGGAATTATTAGCGTCTCACCAGTCGAATCAGATAATTGATTATCGTATGAATTAGTATCGGCGTCCTCGAATCTAATATCGTAAATTCCGCCAGGAGCGCCGTTTTTAACCAGCAAATTCACAATTGATATATGACCAGTGCCGGGCGGTATGGCGTTGTCAAGAGGATGAAATGAAGTCGCGAAAAACCGCAAAATCCCAAGTTCCTCTTCAAAGAATCCGTTCCATTCAAAGCCGCTGGATCTGGAAGTCGTATCAACGGAAACAGGTTCAAACGCAATCGTATCATAAGTAATTCTGAAAAGATAACCGCCAACTTGGAAAGTGTTTTTTAGATTAATAGGAACCGAAATGGTATCGCCAGCGCTTCCCGAAATGGATACTACGCTGACAGTGTCCTCAAAAGAAAATACCGGCCCTTGACCCATGGCAGGGATTGAAAGAAGGAGTATGGCAAATATTACAGGTACCAAGAATAGCTTTCCCTTCAATTAAATCCTCTCTTTCCAGTTGTTAATCGAGTTAATTCAGATCGTTAAAGAAATTTGCCCCAGAAAATTTACTTTAAAAAAGTCATTTTTTTGTAATCAGCAACAGCATTGTTGGTTTCTAATCTGTAAAAATAGATCCCCGAAGATAATGCCTCGCCATACTGATTTTTGCCATCCCACAAAACGCTGTGATTCCCAACAGTTAGGTTGCTCCAAAAAAAGTTTTTGACAACCCTGCCGATTAAATCGAATATATCTAAGTTAACGTTTTCCGCGTTTTGCGCAAGTATAAAATTTATCTTAGTTTCACCATTGAACGGGTTTGGATAGTTTTGTAAAAGCTCCATTTTCAATGGCATTCCGACAGGATTATCATCTATGCCGGACTGGGTCTCAAATATGATAATAGCGCCAATTAAAGTCGGTACTTCGTTTATATATCCGGTGCTGTCGGAAATGGAGTTGTCGCGATCAGGAGGAATTGAATCACCCATAAAAAGAACCGAATCCAAGCCTCCGGGAGGCGCGGAATCGCTCACCGCTATCGAAACGCGGACCATTTCGTGATATCCTATCGGCAATAACGGCGGATTATTTCCGCCCGGAAGAGCCGCAATTCCAGCAATTCTGCAATTACCGCTATTAATATTCGCGTTAAAATAATCAAAATCTACAACGGCGCTCCCCCTGCCTACGGCTATAAAACTAGTATAAGTCGAATCAAGCAGGATAAACCGCATTGTAAATCCGGCAACCGAAAATTGAGTATTATGCAAATAAATCGAAACTAATACGGTATCGCCCGGCAGCGCGGAAACGTTTTCAACTATAAAACTATCAGGACTTTGAGCGCTCGCTCCGACCGCCATTAAGACGCCAATTATTAATAGAAGAATACTTACTAACTTCATTTTTACCCCCTGCTACAAAAAAAATTATTATTTACGGGATAATTCCTATCAACCATAAAATAGCAAATTACATGCCTCAAAGTCCATAACTTTTTTATTATCAAAATGTTAGGTTTATTTACTGTAATATATTCCAATGAAATTCTTATAATCCGTTTGATAAATACAACATATATTAAAATGAAATTGGAAATTGAACTTAAAAAAAATAAAAATAACCTAAAAACCACCCAAAACTCCTGCATTGAATTACTAATCTTTTGCAACTTCCTACATACACTCCCCTCCTGCCGCTTAAGGTTATTTTGAGGATAGGAGAGGGCAAATCCCTCTCCTATCCCAGTAGGTTGAAGTGAACTTAACCGAATTACTTCAGTAAAGTCATCTTCATTGTCTGATTGAAGTCGCCAGCGGATACTTTATAGAAGTATACACCGGAAGCAACATCAGAAGCATCCCATGTTACAGAACGCGTTCCAGCTTCGAAATGACTGGAAATAGTCTCGACCAGCTGGCCGGTGATGCTGTAAATGGCTATGTTTACATCACTGTCCGAAGGCAGGTCAAAGCTAATTAAGGTCTTAGCGTTGAACGGGTTCGGGTAGTTGGCTTTGACCGCAAATTCGGTCGGAAGCGGAGCTACCAGGGAGGCCGAAGATTCGAGCAGTCGACCAAAGTTGTCAGCCGCGGAAACTTCGCCGAATTCCATGGAACCGCCGTTGTTGGCGATTACAGGAATGGTAACCAGGTCGTTATTGCCAGCGGCAACTGTGTTGCCCTCGAGCGAGTAAACGACAAGATTCATTACGCCGTCAACGTCGTGCGAGAGAACTTCCATGCCGTTAACCGCGGCAGGGGTACCAAGCTCAACGCCAGCGTGGTTGATCGTGACCAAAACGCCGCCGAGTTCAGCGCCTGAGCGGACCATGACGGTCATCTCGTCGCTAATTACGTTCGGCATAGTTACGTTAGCAACTTCAGAGGTCGGATCAAGTTTCGGCGGGTTGAGATTGCCGTTGATGATGTTGATGAAACGAACCAGGTCGGCTACATCAACAAAACCGTTGCCATTGAGATCAGCCGAGGCTTCCTGAACAGCGTCATCGCCTGTGCCGTTTTCGGCCCAGACACCATAACCCTCGATCAAGCGGCGAGCTACAAGAACAGCGTCACCGATTTCATAGAAGAAGCCGTTCATGTTGGGATCGCCAAGGAAATACATCGGATCAACAATATTCACACAACCGTCAGAGAGAAGCGGATGAATGAACTGGTAACCGGACTCGTCGGAGATAGTGTTGTCAGAGTAATGATTGACAACGAAATCAATCGGAGTCTGAACGCCGAACGGAATGCCAGTGGAGACATCAAAGTGCATCCAGAAGATAGGATCTGTGCCGGCGGGAGCGGGAGCATGCGGAACGCCGTTGTTAAGATCGGAGATCCACACGATTCTCGCTGAACCGCCAACCGGGCACTCTTCACAACCATCGTTGAGATTGACATTGAAGTATTCATTACCATAGTCAATACGCGCGGCAGGATTTACTTCAATGAGACCAAGAGCGGTTGGGTCCCAACCGACCAGAATTTCAAAACCGCCGGTTTCGAACGCGCAAGTCGCCAGAGAAACGGGAACCCAAACATCTGTTCCGGGAATGCCGTTCGGGCAAGCAATCGAAAGCGCGATGTCATTAACGTCAACATGCACAGTCATTGGAATGTTTTCAATACCATCAGAAAGATTGAATTCAAGATCGTAAGCGCCGGCCGCTAATGTACCGCACCAGGTGCCTGCGGCAACGCCGCCAGGACCGCCAGCGGTTTCAGTGAAAGTGCCAACGCCAGATGTCATTGTAATATGCAGCTCATCAAGATCGTCAGGATCGGTAGCCGAGAGATCGAAGCAATATTCGATACCGGCGTCAACGCAGTCCGGAATTACCGGAGCGGGGCCCCATACCGGAAGCTGGTTTGGGCTGAAGAAAAAGCACGCAAAAACCTCTGCCGGAACAATCGGGAATGCTCCACCCTGGATACCCATAAGAAGAGGGCCGTTGGCAGGGTTGGCGCCCGAGGTCAATGCGCATTTTGTCGAACCAGTAAGAGTGTCGGGATCGCCGCCAGCCGCGGCATGCATAAAGTATGTCAAAAGAAGAACCTGAGCGCCGTCTGTGAACAGAAGGTCAGGATTGTCGCCGCCGCCGGTATTGGCGAAAGCGAGGAGTGATTGGCTGGTAAAGCCAGCCGGTTGATTAGCGTCAGGAGACAGGATCGAAACGTCATCCCAGGTGGGCATTTGTACGGGCCACTCGGTAGAACCGCCGTCGCGGCTTGACACATACTGGTCATCGGAAGCAAGAGGAATGTGAATAAAGTTGACAGAGTCAGTAACACCATTTCCATCTTGATCTGTGTCGCCGCTGCCAATAGCCGGACCGGTGTAGTATACCGGGCAGTCAAAATCAGAATCTTGTCCGATAGCCAGATCAGAACCGTCGGTAGTTCCATAGTTAAGGAAGTATCCGGGATTCTGGGCCGCAGCCATGCTGAACATAAAGCAAGTTGCTAACGCTAACAGCAACATTTTTTTCATATTTTTACTCCTTAAAAATAGCCTTGCATGGGCATTAATTAAGTTAATTCTTCTGTTTGCGGCAATATTGAAAATCCTTTTCCAATACGCAAACTAAAAACTTCCCCTCTAATTTAGTATCTTTCTTCTCTCTTTAGGCTCTCACCCCCTTCTACAGGAAATCAGGTTGTTTTTATTTAAAAATCGCAATAATCATTTTTAATTACACGGATCGATCGTTCCGCTGCCTTTAAAATATGCCACTAAAAAAGTAACATCAAGTCCATTAACACTCCCCGAATTGTTGGCATCACCTTGACAGATACATCCAAGGCAAATAGAAGGTCCGCCTTTAAAATAAGCAACAAGATAGATTACGTCAAGCCCATTTAATGATCCGGAGCCATTAGCGTCGCCGCGCACCAGATTGGAAGCGCAAGCCTCAACACAAACAGAATCGCGTATAAGTATCTTAGGGTAAATTATATAACCTGTTGAATCAGAAACGTTTGTAGTTCCGAAATTAATAAGCTGACAAGTGTCTGAAACCTCGAGGTTGTCATAATCGATATGAAGCGTAAAAATCAACCCATCGCCGGGAGGGAGATTCTCCCCGGTGGGAGGACCGACTGCGGAAATAGTGATTTTATTTTCAAATATTGGATGTACCTCGAAATCAAAAACCCCCCAATTAGTGTTCCTGCTTCCGATAGTATCCGCCGCGAGGGAGTCATTAGCATCGAATTCCAGCCAGCTTGGATCTGTTGTCATTATGGTTATTGAAAACCCGCCTACCGTGCATGGATTATCCATATATACAGGAAGGTCAAGCCTGCCTGACGCACAGGGCAATGCGGTATCCCCGCCAATAGTCACCGTAGTTGTACACTGGGCCATAAGCGATCCAAAAGATCCTAATAACAAGATTAGTGTAATGATTAGAGCGGTCTTCAACATGGTTTACCTCTCCCCGTTTTTGGGAAAAACATTACTCTCTAAAGAAACGCAAAACTTGCCATAATTCCTTGCTAAAAACACAATTACCTTTTGGCAAAACCGCAACACCATTCACGGTTAATTTAATAAGAGTTTTTACTTTTCCCCATAATTCCGCCGTTTTAGAATTGATAAAACCAAAATTTCGCGGTTCTATCGGCGGCGCAAATTACTTTACTTACCTTTGTCTGCTTCTTTGTAAAGAACCATTCATCAAACTTACAATTAAACGAAGTATTCAGGCCGAAGCCTTGTGGAACTACTTTAACCATAGTCAATATATATAACAGCTTTGATCTGTCAAGCTATTTTTGAAAAAAATTATTATTATGTTCAAGTTATTTCGCAACTCCTCAGATGAATACAAAGCGAAACCTCGAGGACGCCATAATCTTTATCCCTCGGAATGGAGCCTTGCGACATCATCAGGGCAACACCGGCGTCAGGATGTCATTATATTTCATCCTGACGCGCAAGAAATGTTAGCTAAATTTTACAAGACTCAATTCGGGCAAGGCTTTTTAAGGTTTTTTGTGGAGCAAATAGTCCGTAAAACTTAATCTTTGTGCCTGCATTCTAAAATATGTTTTGCTTCAAAATGAAACAATTTTACAGATTTGTACCGGAACATGACAAAGAGATATAATAACTTAATCATATTGATCGCATAGTTGCCCGATTATTTTTATTAATGAACTCTTATAATGACCTGATAAAGCGTTTGGGATCAATTTGCTTGATTTATTTTTGCGTTAGTATTCTAATTTTGAGCTGTTCAAGCAAACCTGGCCAGGGCCTTGACCATAATGTAGAAATCACAATCATGGCTTCGCAGGAGCCCCTGCTCGATTATGTAAATTCCGCCCATTTCTTGGTTGCGTCCTCGGTAATGGAGCCGGTATTCGATACAGGCTACGCAATCGAACCAGAGTCTTATGAATTGTCAACTTTCGGATTAGATCTTGAGCCGGGAAACAATCGGCTTTTTGCTATACAGTTCAGGGATCAATTAAATCGCATGCTTTTTAAATCTGCGTTTTGGGGCGATATCAGAGAAGACCGGCTGCTGAATATAGACTTGACACTCAAGCAGTCCGGTTTCGGGTCCGGCTCTGTCCTGAAAATCATCAGGGATGAGCCGCCTTGGGAAAGTTACGGCCTTGACACATCGCTCGTAGAAATCGGCTTGACTGTGGGAACCAATGCAAACCAGTTCTATATATATGCGTCCGCAGATTTACCCATTATTGAGCTTACACCGGGTACTGACGTACTCATAATATCCAACGACCAGCCTCAGGCATTTTATAATAACCTCTCGTTAAATTTTGATTATATTATAGAGTTTGCTCAAAACGGCGGGACCATTTTATGGGGAACATGCGATCTTGCCTGGAACTACGGCTCATACGCTTCTGCCGGATTAGATTCTTTCCCGGGGGGTATCAGGCACGGCACTTCATACGACGACGCCAACCTTGTTCAGGACGCCGATCTTCTGCTTACATCCGGCCTATCAGATACGCTAACAGGAATCTACGCAAGCAATAAGTACTTCATCAATGTTCCGGACAGCGCAATTATCTATTTGAGAAACCAGTCGGGCGAACCAACGCTAATTGGATATCCTCTGGGGCTAGGTTGGATAATTCTTTCAGGACAGCCTTTAGAATACAACTATGATCGAAGAGAAAATTATAATATGGGCTTCCTGCTTCCGCGCATCACAAGCTTCATACTGGGGTTTGCGTGGGAAGGAATTCCGCTCAATTATCCTGGCGGGGATCATTTACAGACGGTAAATAGTTCATCAGGTCCAACATCCCAAAACCGTCTTGAGGGGGCGCCATGCCAGTAAAAACATATTCAAATTTCTTGGGAGCGGCCAAATAAATTAGCCTCCAAATGAAATCCGGGCCCGGCATTGTAAGAGCGGGCCTTTTTTATGTTTTGCCTCAATTACCGTTTTCATGGATAATTATTATCTGGAACATACATCTATTTTCAAGAGTATACCGAATTAGATACCAAAAACATCGGAGGTTGCCATGAAAATTAATTTTAGGAAAACCCCAAAAATAAAATTGAAATATTCAGAGCATCAGATGATCCTTGCCGCCGCTTATCCCAGTATGTATTGTCCGCGGTGCAATTCCAATGAAATTGGGCTTAGACAATTATCGAATGGCGAAGCAATTTGGGAATGCCGAGATTGTTTCGCGGATTTTCGCTTGCTGTTTCCGCCAAACAAAAGGTTTTAAGATTTCCAATAATTATAGAAACTGAAATATCCGCGTTTTATTCCATGATGCGTCAGGATGAAATCCCATCGTTTCCGGGATGACATCCTGATGCTCGGAGTGTCAGGATGTTGCTTCACTCCATCCTGATATTATGAAGCATTTCTAAGTTTTATTGGAACCGCTTACCTATGTAAGAATTTAATTATTTCAATTTGAATGATTGGGCGAACCCGCCAAGGCCTGTCATAAAAACCATAGTAATTAAAAGGTATCCGAGAACAGGTATGAAGGAAAGCAATATAATCAGCAGAACTCCAAAAGAATAATGCCAATAGCCGGGGCCGCTTTCGGTTTTACCCCCTAAGAAACCCCAAATAATTTTTCCGAAAAAGGCGCAAGCGTAAACGCCTCCCGCGAACGCCGCCACGCCAAACACAAGCAGTATTGTAATTCCCAATGGCGCGCCGACAAAAGTAAATATAATTACCATTGAAATAAGCGGCGCTACGAAAAATATTATAAAGCCCAATCCCAAACTTGGAAAAAACCTGGCGCTTAATAAAGACATTGTTTCTTTTGCTTTTTCTTTGGTTAGCATTATTAAAATATTGCCGGAGACAAGCATTATAATTGAATAAAAAAGAATTGCTACAGGGGTGGGAAACGGAATAACAGAAAAAACAAATGTTAATAAGGAAACCATCATCACAAGCAACAGATAGCCCCGGAATGAAAAAAGCCATGAGATAAATCTCAAGAATGAAAGCCCGGATTCATCTTCGTCAACATCTTTCTCAAGCTCTTCCCAGTTGATCTCGCCTTTTATTTGAGCGGAATTGCTGATTTCGGCCTTACTCGAGGATTTATAAATCACGTCTCCCTCGATCACAGCGTCAGAACCTATTGTCAGCGTGCCGCCTTCAAATTCAAGGTCGCCTCCAATCCGGCCTGATATCACGGTATTATCAGACTTGATTCTTAGATTTCCTTTAACATCGCCTTTGAATACGAGTTTCGCGCAAAAAACATCGCCGCTTTTTCCAATTTTCGCCTGCGGGCCAATATTAACTTTATTTCCAAAAATCATTATATTTCTTCCAACCGGAGCGTTGCAGGTTACTTTATTGCCGAACCCTCTGAAGCTATTCGCGACCGGCCCAAGGACTTGAACAGACTCGGAAAAGGAATTGAGGCTGCCGCTTATAGAATCGGTGTGCACAATTTCCTGGCAAAAAGCAAAAAGATCGCCGTCTACGCGGCTGTCCATTTTTATTTTACCGCCGGTAATGAATATATCGTCATCATAAACCGTATCCGCTTGAAAGCCCGGGCCCTCAAAATTGATAAATTGGGTTGCCATGGCGGCCGATGGCAATAGCGCCAGCATTAAAAATATTACCAATATTTGAAATGAATTCTTCATCACGTCTTACCCTGATTACGCATTATTAGTATTGTTTGTTACGAGAATTTATAAAGCAATGTCAAGAGATTTCTTGCCTCTATTATATTGACATGCTATTATTGAACGGAATGAACGCTAATATTGAAAACGGAGAGAAACAGTTAAGCTCTTTTCCATTCAGCGTAATTATAACAAGATGGTTGTTCGCGCTGGCAGAAATGGGAATCGCTTCTTACCTTGTTTTTAAATTCGGATTTCAAACCGGCCTGCTTTTCCTGATTTATGGATTTGTAAGCGTGTTTGTTTTATTGCCTCTTATAAGATGCGCCCGATGTTTTTATTATGGCAGGCGATGCAATTTCGGGCTTGGCAAATGGGCGTCTTTATTTTTTCCTGAATCCGAAGAAAAATCTTTTACGCCGGTTTATGGATATACAATGGTTTTCTGGCCGCTCAGGTTAATTCCAATCGGCTTGGGCACAATACCATTTTTGGGCGTTCTCAGAAACGCGTTTTATGTTTCGAGCGAAGGCTCTTCTGGTTTTTTTTCAGCGATTGTATCGGGTTTCGAATATTTCCCGCATGGCATTTTCATTATCTATTTGCTGGTAATTTTCCTTCATAGGAAATATTACAGATCGAGAGCGTGTTCTCGCTGCCGGCAAAAACCGGATTGCCCGGTCTATGATATTAATATCTTGCAGGGAACATTCAGCAAACCTGATTCGATCCTAAAAACATAGATTAACAATTTACGATAATCATGGAGGCATTATGAACTCTCTGGTTCTTGGCGGATTCGCCATTTTTGTTTTGTACTTGGGCTATAGATTTTATGGCGGGTTCATAGAAAAAAAATTAATAAGGCCAAATGATAAATACCCCACTCCGGCTGTCGCGGAAGAAGACGGAATCGATTATACGCCCGCGAAAACATCAATGCTGTTCGGACATCATTTCTCCTCCATCGCCGGGGCCGGGCCGATAATAGGCCCGCTTATCGGCGTAACGTATTTTGGCTGGCTTATTTCATCAATATGGATACTTATCGGGTCCATCTTTATAGGAGCGGTTCACGATTATACATCCATGATGCTGTCCGTGCGAAACAGGGGCAAATCAATCGCTGAAATCGCCGGGTTTTCTTTGGGCAATAGGGCTAAAAACATATTTTCGATATTTTTATGGATCGCGCTTGTCCTTGTAGTGGCGGCGTTTGGCGACGCCACCGCGCAGACGCTTGTAAAACAGCCTGAGATTGTAATTCCAACATTCGGGCTGATTTTCCTGGCCATACTTTTTGGCCGTCTTGTTTACAGGATGAAAATGCCTCTTTTCGCGGGCACGCTTATATCCCTGGCCTTATTGGCATTTTTAATGTATCTCGGCGAGATTTTCCCCATTGCCTCTCCTGAGACAATTCTGGGCATGTCAAATGTCAGATTCTGGTTCTGGGCGCTGATGATTTACGCCCTGTTCGCGTCGGTGATACCTGTCGGGGTTTTATTACAGCCCAGAGATTATATTTCAAGCTGGCTTTTGTATGTCGGGCTGGGGCTGGGTTTTGCGGGCTTGATCGTCGCTCATCCGCATATTAACACTCCAGCAATTGTAACATTTAACAGTCCATCCCAAGGCCCTATCTGGCCAATGCTGTTTGTTTTAATCGCATGCGGCGCGGTATCCGGATTTCATTCGCTTGTCAGCAGCGGAACGACTTCAAAGCAGCTCGCACGGGAAAGCCTTGGGAGAAGAATCGGCTACGGTTCGATGATTTTAGAGGCGGTGTTGGCTATTATGGTGGTAATGATAGCGTCGGCAGCCCTCAATTGGGACCCATCGGGCATAAAATCAGAATTTGGCTTGCAATACCTTATGACATCAACCGCCGCGGGAGGAGGGGGCGGACCGATTGTAACATTTGCTACAGGTTTCGGCAAAATCGCGGGAAGCCTTCCCGGTATTTCAATAGGAATCGGTATCTATTTCGGAATGCTTATGCTCAACGCTTTCGTGATTACAACTCTTGATACGGCAACCCGATTAGGCCGCTTTCTCTTGACGGAAATGAGCGGTACAAAAGTAAAAGCTTTGAATAACCGCTGGGTTGCTTCGGCTGTTACCGTTGGCGCCGCGGGCTTGATAGCGTCAACAGGAGGCATTAAAGCTATTTGGCCGGTATTCGGCGCTACAAACCAGCTTGTCGCCGCTTTGGCTTTGGTGGTGGTTTCCTCATATCTGATAGGCGTTAAAAAACCGGCAATATACACAATAATACCGGCGATAATTATGCTTTTGACAACCGTTGCCGCCTTGGCTTATAAAATGATCGAGTTTTTTGGGAAAGGCGGCGCGAACAATCTGGTATTGGGCACAATATCATTGGTTCTGGTTTGCCTTTCGATTTATATCGCGCTTGAAGCCAAAGATATTCTCTTTTTCCTTAAAAGTAAGCGCAAGCCTATCAAAGACATACATCCCGCTTGGAACAGCGATTAGCGGTTATAAAAATCGTTTTTGATCCTATACGGTAAAGGCCGCTAAATATATCACGGGTTATTTATTAAACGCCTTTAAATGCGCTTCATGTTTTTATCTGAAAAAGAAATTTCGCTCTAAGCTCATTTTATTAAACATCTTACCGATAAAGTATTATGAAATATCTTTTGGTGTGAAGCGAGAAAAAATGCCCGATAATAAAATCGCCGATAGAAAAATTAAAAATTCGACTACGCGAATAAACATAGCCTCGGAATTAAAGAAGTTTTCAGCGCCGGACAAGGAGCTTTTAAACAGTACAAGGAAATTCAATTTAAACGCCATCGCGAGCCAGGATCTTCAAGCCTTATACGAAGTATCGAAGGCGGTAAATTCGACGCTAATCCTCGACGAGATTTTGGGGATTGTAATGTTGAAATCTATCGAACTTCTCAAGGCCGAAAGAGGTTTCTTAATGCTTCTGGATTCCAATAATGAACTGCAGTTTAAAACCGCCCACAATATTAATAAGCGGGAGTTGACCAAAAAGGACTTGCAGGTTTCGTCAACCATAGCCGAGGGAGTAGTAAATAGCGGCAAATCGGTTTACACGTCAGATGCCTTAAACGATGACAGGTTCGCGAAAAAGCAGTCCGTACTTGAGATGAATATCAGATCGGCTATTTGTGTTCCGCTTAGAATAAAGGACCAGATAATCGGAATTGTCTATCTTGACAATTCATCAGAAGCAAACATCTTTTTGAAATCGGACCTTCATCTGTTCGAGCTTTTTGCCGACATGGCCGCTCTGGCGATTCAAAACGCCCAGCATTATAACGAGCTTTCCGCGCTTCAGCATTTTCAGCAAGCCATTCTGGAAAAAACACCGGTAGGAATAATTGTAATAAGCGAGGACGGCATAATGCGGTCGCATAACGGTGCGGCTCTGGATATTTTAGGCAAAGCTTTGGGCAATTTAAATATGAAGCGGGATGATATTCACGGCGAAAACTTCCTTGATTTGCTTTCTGAGAAAGAGAGGAAATTCTGGCTTAAGAATATAAAAAAATCCGCCGACAAGCCCGTTGATATCGCTTCGCATATGCTAAAAGCGAATGATGAAGACCTAATAGTAAGATTACATTTTTCGCCATTCGAACACCAGGTCGCGGGTTTAAGCGGAAGGATAATTATCATTGAGGACATTACTCAAAGGACCCTATTGGAGCAGTATCTTGTAGTCTCTGAAAAAATGGTGGCCAAAGGAGAAATGGCGGCCGCGATCGGGCATGAATTAAACAATTATCTTACAACGCTTATGTCGAGCGCCCAGCTTCTTCCGAGATACTTAGAAAAGAAAAATCTGGAAAAAGTGACAGAGAAAGTTGACGCTATAGTTGAAAGCATTGACAGAATGAAACGGTTTACAACAGGACTCATGGATTTTTCCGCGCTGGAAACAAAAAAGTCCTCGCATGAACTTCACCCGGTTATTGATGATGTTGTGTTTTTTGTGAAGCCCCAACAGAGATTCAGGAACATTGGCATAGAAACCGACTTGCCCGAGAATTTACCGGATATAATGATAGACAGCAGTCAGATTCACCAGGTTTTATTAAACCTGTTAATTAACGCCGCCGATGCTATTGGCGGCGCGAATATGAAAAATGGCGTTATCAAAATCTCGGCTGCAGCCGATGCTAATAAGGTGATCGTTTCTATAAAAGACAATGGCCCGGGAATTCCCGAGGACATCCTTTCGCGCCTGTTCGAGCCGCATATAACTTCAAAAGAGAAAGGCCACGGACTGGGACTTTCAACCTGTAAGCAGATTGTAGAAAGCCATGGAGGTAAAATATCCGCCATAAATATCCCCGATCAGGGCGCTTGTTTTACAGTAATTTTGCCAATGAGGTGATTATGGGCTCCCGCCTTTTGGGAGAAAAATACGATATAATTAGGAAAATCGGAACAGGCGGGACCTCCGAAGTTTACCTTGCTATAGATAGATCCACTGAAACAAAAAAAGCGCTAAAGATACCTCGAATCATTGACAAAAAAACTTTTGATTCCATTAAAAACGAATATCGCTTCGCGGCGAGGCATTGCCATCCCGCCATTTTGAAACCTGATTCTCTTTTTTATGATTCGGAAAAACCAATATTGGCCTCGCCCTTCTTAAGTGGCGTCGGCCTTGACAAGTGTCGAAATCATTTAATCCCGAATTCAGGGAAAGACGACAATCTTACAAATATGTCCAATATATTAGCCGCGATATTGGAATGCGCGGAGTTTATTCATTTTTCAGGACATTGCTATAACGATTTTAAACCATCGAATTTCATATTGGAGAACCAAAGTGAATCGGAAAGCAATATTCCATCTAAAATAATTCTAATAGATTTTAATCTGGTAACCGTTGTCGGAGAGAAACCATCCAGGCGAGGAACTTTACATTACATTGCTCCGGAAATATTATGCGGGGAATATCCCCGGCCGCATTCTGATATTTATTCAATCGGCGCGGCAATCTATGAAATCATGACCGGCTCGGCCCCATACGATTCCAGCGATGAGTCGGAATTGATTAAGAATATTACTGATTTCGGCCATATAGATTTCGGCAAGGTCCCCGCGAAGTTTCGCGAGGGTTTATCTTCAATGCTGTCTCGCGATCCTTCTCGGAGGCCTAAGACTGCCGCGGAGGCGGCGGAAATTTTGAAAATTGAAAGTCATTTTATGAACTTAAAACAATCAAATACCGAATATTATCTGGCATCCGGGCCTCCTCCATTCGCCGATGATCTCAAAATTTGTTTTGATGAATATCGAAAGCGCCAATCAAGCAGGGTTTTTCTCATTTACGGCTATTCCCATCATAACATCGCGATTAATTACCTGGAGTCCGAATATAATTTGCGGGGGATAAAAGCCGAGCGAATAAGCGCCTCTTTTGATAATTACAGAATCAAAACAATGCTCGAAAATATCAAAAATCAAAAACAAAGCGATCACGAAGACAAACTGCTTTTTATAGATAATCTGGAATTGCTTGATAGCGAAAACATAAAAACAATCAGAGAGATTTTAACAACAAAAAAAAATGTGCGCGTTGCCGCGTGCGCGGGCCGCTGGCTTAGAAGCGGTTTGAAATGTGAATTTTTTGATCCTCTTAATATATGGACAATTGACCGGGCTTCAGAAGAATCATTGAAAACATGCCTGAAGCAAAAACATTTGAGTTTTGAAAATCAACCAATACGCTACTCATCCGGCGGCGATCCCGAATTGATTTTTTACAATCTCAAAAGCCTGATTAGCTCTCAAGGCTTTGAATTGAACGCCATTGATAACAGCGAACTAAAGCCGTACGCTACACTGGAAATAAAATATATATACGACCGAATGATAAAAGCCTTAACGGCGAACGAAAGAGAGTTAATCTCGCTGTTATCGGTTTGGGGATGTTCGGTTCCATTGCTGATATTTATAAAGTTGGATAAAGACAAACATGAAATCATCGGATCGCTTATCAAAAAGGGCTGTTTTATACGCGAAAAAGACACTTTAAGATTTTTCTCCGGCGGTTTTAAAAACTATATCTATGAGGGGATACCGGAACCAATCAAAAAGGAACGCCACGGATTCTGGGCGGAGTCCGCAGAAGAGCTTTTGACTGATCACTATCAACGTCTTGAGATAGTTGCCGACCATTGGGGCAAATCAAACGATGTTGAAAAGGGATACTCCGCCAACTTAGAGGCGGCAAACGAGTTTTATCTAAAACGCGATTATCAAAAAGCTATTGGTTTCGCCGAAAGGCTCATGGAATTGCCTCTAAAATGCAAAGAATCACGAACAAAAGCGCTAATAATCGGAGGTAAAATACAAAGCGCTGTCGGTAATTTCAAAACCGCTCGGAAAATGTTCCTGAAAATACTAAAAACCGCGAAAGCTAATAGCCCGAAAGCTGAAGCGGCAAAAGACCTCGCCACTTTGTATTTATCCGAGGAGATTTATAGCAAGTCCATTTATTATTGCAATCTTGCCCTAAAACTTTTGGAACCACTAAATAGGAAGGGGAAAATCGCTGAGTGTAGGAAGTTATTGTTTAGGGCGGTGTGGGCGAAAAAAGAATATGCTCTTGCTTTGAATTTGCTGCGCAATGCGGGAATAAAAGACAAAACCGGAAAAACAGATTATTCTAAAAGAAAAAACTATGAAGCTTTGAAACAGCTTTCGATAGCTTTGGAATATTCTAAAAAACAGAACGATATCGGCCTTGAAATATTGGCATTGATCGGATCGGGGAGCCATTATCTGAATATCGGGGACTTCGCTCTGGGGAAGAAATATTTTAGCAGGGCCTTGGAGCAATCCGAGAGGCTGCGCGAGAAAGAACAGATAATCGATTCGCTTTCAAACCTTGGAAAATGCCATTTATTATCCGGAGACCTCTTCATGGCTATTGAGTGTTTTAATAACGCCCGCCAGACCGCCGAATCTATCGGCAATATTCATCTGAAAGCCCTTTCGGAGCTGGGCTTGGTTGATGTCGCTCTGGAGATGGGAAATTATTCCCTGGCCAATCAAGTATTAATAGCAATTGAAAATGATACGATTTACACAGAAAGCAATCGTCTTAAACTTGAAACCGATTTCAGACGGGCATCTCTTAGCTATGAAGTCGGCGATTACATCTCCGCAATTGCAAAGCTTGAGAAAGTAATTAAATCGGCTGGAATTCGCGGGCTAAAAAATATCGCGCTTAATTCCGAGATAATTATCGCCGCCGCAAAAGCGGAGGGTTACCGCTTGAATATGCTGACCGAATTGAGAGGCGTTTATACAAAAGCGAAAGACCTGGACTCGAATGATATTGCTGCCCGCGCTTCACTGGCGGCGGGAAAGATATATTTCAGTACGGAAAATTTCTCAAACGCTTCCGTCTGGCTTGAGGAAGCTTTTATGAAGGACGGAGCCTCAAAGAAAACCAAGCTTGAAGCGGCAATATATCTTGCTGAAATACAGGCAAGGAATAACTATTTCGCCGAATCAGTTGAAGGCCTGATAGAAACAGAAAGCATTACCGCCGCTTCGGGCTACATTCCGCTGGCGTTTCAATCTGCCTCGGCATTAGGCCATGTTTATAAATTATTTAGCAAGAATGATCTGGGCAATGAAGCATACCGCCGGTCGGCGGATTATTGTGAAAAATTAGAGTCGGCCCTTCCAAAGAAATTTCCCAAAACCACTTTCCGGCAAAAACCGATGTTTGCACGCTTCAAAAGTCCAACTGAGAATGTTCTTGCTATGAGGGCAGAAAAGCTTGCTACTGTACCGCTAAGCATATAAAAAGACTATTTGAGGCTACTTCAGAAGAGTCATCTGCGATGATGCCTCATAAACTCCTGCAGAAATTCTATACAAATAAACACCAGTAGATACGGTTACACCCTCGTCGTTGAGGCCGTTCCAGTCGATAGAGTTTTCGCCGGCGGGAGCATTTTTGAGGCGGACGGACTTTACGCTCTGGCCAAGCACATTATATATTGTAAGATCAACATCGGATTGCGATGGCAGCGCAAATTTGATTGTCGTTGATGAATTGAACGGGTTAGGATAAGCACCATAGAGTTTGAAGTTTTCAGGAATATTCAACGCCACACGGCTATCTGAGGGAATGAAAAACCCGCATCGGTCGGAAATTTGCAGGTCTGTTACTATCGGTTCGAAAGCCTTGCTAATCTCAAACTCAAAAAGATTATCTCCCGGATTAATTAAGCCGCCGTTAAAATCGAATAATAATATCGTTAAAATCCCGCCTTCATCAATATACTGCAGATTCAATCCCGTATTAGTTGTCGGCGCTCCGATAACAGCGCCTCCGTGGTCCAATCGCATTAATATGCCGCCGGATGGTATTGGAGCATCGTATTTGAATTTCATTATGTCAGGCGGGGCGTTAATTTCGGCGTAAACTTTCGCTGAAATATCACCGCCATAATTCAACCGGGGCGGGTTAATATCACCATTCATCACATTTATCAAATAAACCAAATCAGGCATCGAAGCCGGGATACCGTCCTGATTAGTATCGGAGGCGATCATCTGAATCGAGTTGAAAGGGAATAAAGACGGCGCCATAATATGGTTGGCCAATAGAACAGCGTCGGAAACTTCCCACGGGTCGCCATTAAGATTTATGTCGCCGATGAGAACGGCATTCGGATCCATACTGAACACCCAGCCGCTATCAAGCTGCGGATGTATCAATAAATAGCCGGTCGTATCTGAAAGAGTATTATCATTATTGTCTTCGAAAATAAAATTTATATCCGCATAATGCCCAATATAAACAGAATCGCCAAGCAGGAAATTTAAAAACGCGATTGGACCGCTCCCCGGCGGCAGGCCGTTGCCATAGCCTGTCAAATCACCGATGCCCACAAGCCTGACAGTAGAGGAATCCAACATATTGACATTGAAAAGATCCCAATTGTCAATTCTTGGCGCTCGTTCAACGCTCAGCAATTCAAGTATATCGGGACTGCCAAAGTAAAGAAGAATATCAAAACCGCCAATATGAGAAGATTCTCCCGAATTAATCAAATTGACCGGCACTGAAACTTGAGCGCATGGAAAGCCGCTAACTTCTTCAACTTGTATAACGATCGGAGAGACATTAATATAAACTTCTCTCTCCGCAATTCCGCCATGGCCGTCATTCGCCGTAAACATCGCCGTAAACTGGCCGGTATCTTCCTCCGCGGGCACCCAGTTAAAAAGATAGCTTGAGTATCCCGGGTATATATCGACAGTATCTAATTGCGCGCCATCGTTTGGAAAGTCCATTGAAATTGAGATTACATCATTGTCGCCGTCTGTAGCAGTAACGATAAATTCAATAGGAAATTCATTGTTGACATTAAATTCCGCCGCCGAATCCGGTTGAGTAAACTCTGGAAAAATATTGTCCGCAAAATAAAGGCAAGGGTAAGCCGCCGCGGGTATAATCTGCGTTACGCCATCGGGAATACCCCACAGCAGCCCTCCATTCGCAGGGCTATAACCTTCCAGCAAACAAACCGTGTCGCCGATAACACTGGTATCGCTTGTCGTTAATGCAAGAAAATCCGCGACATGCCACCATTCGTAATTTGTATATAGGAAATTTTGAGGGTCGCGCGGATCAAGCAGATAAGCAAAGCCAAGTATGCTTTGACTGGTCAAACCGGGTGAAGGCAAATTTGGATTTGGCGTGAGAAAACTAACATCATCCCAAAGACTTAATGGCAAATAAAAATCCCCGCCCAGCCTCATGCTAATATGGTCGTCGTCAGTTCCCAGAGGCGTATGAAAAAATGTGACAGAATCATCCGTTTTAATCCAAACCGGAAGAATTACTTCCTGATTTAAGCCTACCGGAATTATAGACCCGTCAAGATTACCAATAATAAGCGAATCCTGAAGATCCGGATCTTGTCCTGCTGCTTGCCCCACCATCATCAAGGCCACAATTAACGCAAAAATGTGCAACCTTTTGATGTTCATAAAATTGACTCCAAACTACTTAAGTAACGTCATTTTCCTTGTTATTGTTTGTGAATCCGTATGCAGCTTATAGAGATAAATCCCCGATGATACCGATTCTCCGCCATCTCCAAAACCGTTCCAAATCAAGTCATACTGGCCCGCGTTTAAGAAACCATCAATAAGCGTGCCGACTTTCTGGCCCGTTATGTTGAAAATCTCGAGTTCGACATGTTGAGGTTCGGGCAATGCCAGGCTGATTTTTGTGGTCGCGTTAAAAGGATTAGGATAATTTTGATAAAGCTCGAACGATTGCGGCAGGGAATCTTCAATTTTTGATAGTACATTAAGGAGGTTTCCGCGGGAATCGGAAGCGGAAATTTCCAAAATCTCAAAATCATTGCTTAATCCCTCAATTGCAAACAGATCGGCTTCACCCGCGGCCGCTCCTCCCCCTTCGGGTAAATATGCCAGTAAAGTTAAAACCCCATCTTCATTATTCGATGAAATTGTAAAATCGCCGATTGATTCGGGAATCAAGTTTTTGGCGGAATCATGGGACAATTTCATAAAAATGGCGCCAAGTTCCGACGATGATTCGCTCTTGAAATAAATCGATTCTCCCGAGGCTCGTGAAGTTATGAGCAGGTTGTCAGGGTAAGGATTTAACTTGGGCGGCAGTACGTTGCCGTTGACAATATTAATAAGCAATACAAGATCGGCTATGGTTTCGGGAATGCCGTCGGCGTTTATATCCGATGCCGCTATCTGAATTGAGTTAAACGGAAACAATGGGGGGTTAACAAAATGATTTACGAATAGAACGATATCGCCGACTTCATAGGGAGTTCCATTAAGATTTATATCTCCAGTCAAAACATCACCCGGGCCGACAATACTAACAATGCCATTTGTAAGATCGGGGCGCACCAGAAGATACCCGGTGGAATCGGTCAATGTATTATCTGTTAGGTCCAGATTGATATATGATACCGGCAAATCGACCCCAATAAGGCTTTCATCATTTGAGATGGAAAAATCGAGGAAAAAGATCGTGCCGGTATCCGGCTGCAAAGGTGGCGTAATATCGCCAAAGCTTAGATCTGCGATTCCCACAACCCGAACGGTTCCTTCTCCCGCGTCATTCATATTAACATTGAAGTACTCAAATAATCCGAGACGTCCGGAGCGAACCACGCTGTTTAATGTCAAAGCCATGGGGTTCCATCCTATCAGGATCTCGAACGCGCCTACAGCCGATGAAATTCCTTGATTGTCCAAAGAAACGGGCAATGAAACATTTGAACCCGGAAGCGACGTATCGCTTGCCGTAACAAGTTCCGCTGGCGTAACTTCAAATAAAATATCCAGATCGATAACTCCCCCGTTGCCGTCATTGACAGTAAAAGTCAAGGGATAGCTCCCCGCGGACCCTTCCTGGGGCACCCAGCAAAATTCATAAGAGATCTGGCCGGGGATATTAATAAGCTCCTGAAAGGTGTAATCGTTCGGCCCGAAATTTACTGTCAAGACGAGATTGTCATCATCTTCGTCGGTGGCGGATACTGTCATACAAATTCCAAACTGCTCATTCATTGGAAGCGTGCCTCCCGTTGGCTCGGTATAAACAGGAGGATTATTCGGCGGGAAATAAATGGCGCCCCAAATTGTTTGCGGAATAATTATAGTTACGCCATCGGGCAACCCCATCAGCATATCGCCGTTTGCGGGGTTGATACCTTCAAGCGGATAAGTGGTATCGCCTAAAACAGAAATGTCGGCTGTGGTAGTCATATAAAAATCTGCGATATGCAACCATTGATAATCGGTAAACAAGTAAACCTCGGGTTCTTCAGGCCCGCTCAACCAGGCGAAGCCTAAAATACTTTGACTGGTATAGCCTGCAGAGGGACTATTGAGATCAGGATTAAGAAAACTAAAATCATCCCATAATGAAAGAGGTTCATAAATAAATCCGCCGTCTCTTGAAGTAAAAAAACTATCATCGGTGGCAACCGGAAGATGTACAAATGAAATAGAATCGTCGGATTTCAAGTAAACCGGGACGGTGATTTGAGTATTCAATCCGGCAAGAATGGGAGTACGGTCAAGATTCCCTATTATCAAAGAATCGGGATCGCCCGGGTCCTGCGCAAAAACATTGGAGTTTAAACATAGTATTAAAACCGAAACAGCTAATAAGAAGAAATTTCTCAAAATATCCTTATTCCCCTGCATTTTGGATCTCCATTTCAAAATGTTATACAAAATTACCTCACAACTAAATAGCGCTTAAGCCGATTTAAACGGCCCAATAAATTACAACTCCCCGCGATTACTATTACTTTTTGGTTTAAGTGAATCGCATGTAGACGTTTTAATATGTTCAGAGCATTTCCAAAAAGCAAGCTTTTATTAACCATTTTTTAACTTTTTTATGCGTTCGTCAAGTTGGCGTACCGTATCTTCAAAATCGGCTATGGATTCGCCTCTTTGCAACAGGTCCTCTGTTGGGTCTTCAGGAAATATATTGAAGTCGTTTTCATTTATTTTCTCGGCATTCGAAACCTTGGGTTCCGCTTTTCCGATAATTGTTGAAAGCTCTAAAACCGGCAGGTCGTTATCCGCTTCGGCTTTATCGTCAATCCAGCAAATAATCAAATCAATATCGTTTCCGATATCGGCGTAATCCGAACTTCTAATTGTAAGGGTGGCAGTGATTTTCTCCCATCCAGAATTGGTTTTTCTTCTGCAAACAGCGGTAGAATCTTCCTTGGAAAATTCCTCGAATAGCAGGCCAACCTCTCCTGAAACAGTACCGAGCGCAAATAAAAGGCCTGACAAATTTATTGGAGAATAAACTAACCCCGGCCAAAAGATGGGGTCGCCAACTACTGATTTTCTCATTACATTACGCGGCTTTAATCGAACACAAACGGTTGAAGCAATTTCTTTCTTGAAAATAATGCCGGAACCATAATAAGGCAAGCCATTTTTATCCCGCATTTATTGCCGATTATGCAATATTAATTTTTTTCTTGACGATTGAACATATGAACAGTATATTTTTATTCAGGCAACAAATATTTAGGTGT
>CAZKYQ010000021.1:0-24779 GCA_964556975.1 uncultured Ignavibacteria bacterium | reverse complement strand
TGTACACCGCTCATGAGTCAGCTGCACATATTGCCAGTACAGGATGAGAAGTCGTTGAAGCACTATCCATGCCGACGAAATTTGTATTATGGCGGGTACAGCCGGACCCCCCCGCGGATTCGCCTGCCGCGAAACCGCCCTCATGCGGATGGCAGCTTGTACAATCATTGGCGTTATTATGGTTGGGAAAGGGCTGCGAACCATCGTTTCTGTGATGGCTTGTTGTTGTATGGCAGACTTCGCATACGCCGGTAAAAACGCCATCGGAATCGTCAGCCATCACGCCGGAATTCGGGTCTCCAACGACCGGCGCAGGATTGAACGGGTCGCCTATTCCAAGCGATTTGAATAATACCTGTTTGGTCCCGGAATTAGGCGTTTGAATTGAATCCCGTACGAGATAGATATTGGTTCCAGCATGTGATTCATGGCAATTTAGACATTCAAAACTTTGATGATTCGCGATATTGTGGCAAGCCGAATTCGAGCCGCCGCAGTTGTCCGAATTATTCGTTCGTCTTAAAATATATCCGTCTCCCAGTAGGGCCGATGCTGTTATGGCAAGTTCATCAGCATTATTCGCGTACCCGTCAACCGCTGTCCCGCCGCGGCCGTCATCTACAAAGAAATAAATATCGTATGTTCCAATTTGGGCGGTATCGGGCGGGTCCCATAAGATAGTTGCGTCGTAATTACCGCCGGAAGTATGAATTATTCTTACACCTTGTTGTCCGTGACCGGCCGAATTGGCAATTGTGTATTCATTCAAACCCTGGTCTCTGAGCTTAACGGTTATGAGAAATGAACCGCGCCCCGGCAAATCCGAATCAGAAAATGATGATTTTATCATTGCATAACCCGAGCCGGTTCTGTTGACAGAATCAGGCAAGGCGAATGTCGTATCGGCAACTATTGTAGGAAGATTGTTTGTAACGGCGTCATAGATTTGTAATTCATCCAAATTGTTCCAGTATTGATCATACGAGATATCGATTCCATCTGTTACTTGAAAATAAAGATCGTAATACCCTAATGTTTGAATATCTGGCGGATCCCAGCTGATTGAAGCAGTATAAATTCCTGCCCCATCATCAGAAATCGAAACCCCGCCCTGGCCATTGGCAACGCTGTCAGCCAGTATAATTTCGCTGATATCATTTGGATATCTTAGCTTGAATGATACATTGAAAGCGGATACTCCTGGCCCATCAAGGTCAGTGAAAGTCGCCGAAATTGTTGTTACGTTTGGTCCGATCCTTTCAATATTTGCGGGGGACGCAAAAGCGTTATCCGAAGGAACCACAGGCGGAATATTTTCGCCGCCATTTGAAATATAAAGCTCATCAACGTTATTATCATAAATGTCCTCAGCGAAATCTTGGCCGTCTGAAACCATGCAATAAAGATCGTAAGCTCCCAGGCTAGCGTCATCAGGGGGGTCCCACGAAATTGCCACTGTGTAGGTGCTGTCTCCGTTATTGGTGATAACAAGCCCGTTCTGGCCGTTTTGAAGAGAATCGGAAATAACATACGCTGGTGCAGAATAAGGCGCTCTCGCCATAAAAGTTACAAAGAACGAATCGGCTCCGGGGTCATCGGCGTCTCTGAACAGCGCGCTAAATTCAACTAAATTTGCGCCGAATCTATCTACCGTATCAGGATTGACGGATGTTGCTCCGACTGTAATTTCAGGCGGCGTGTTCGGCCCCTGACCGTATATTGATGGCGCCATAAAGACTATAAAGACGCCTAACGCGATTATCGCTGTCATTTTATTGTCAGGCATAAAACCTTCCATTTGTTTTACGGCCCGTCCACAGTTCCAGAATTTGAGTCGGTATAATGTACGCCATGGCAGGTCGTGCATTTCATCGTATTTCCCGCGCCGAACAGATAATCATTCGTTAAATTGCCGTCCGATGGCTGTGGCAAACTGTCGACATCGAGCGGCGGATAATGAAACGTATCCACCGAATCAAGTGTAACCCCAACCGGATGCGATAACATATTGCCCGTCCAGGTTCTGACGCTGTCAATATTTCTTGCCCTATGGCAATCAAGGCATAAGGCATCGGCCGAATTGTCCATCCGTAGAAATGGGGAATTGGTATTGCTGTGCGGATCGTGGCATGTCGAACAGGTAATCTTGCCGTCAGCCGAAAGATGATCGAGCAAAGTCTGCGATTGTGGAGATTGCGCCCCGAAATTTGTATTTAGAGTATCCACGTTCCAGGCATGCGAAGTCCCCGAGACCCCAGGAACCGCCATCTCCGAGGATGAAAAATATTTGCTCATTGTTGCCCATCCGCCGGGCGTATGGCAAGAAAGGCAGAGCACCGAGACAAGAGAATCAGCGGAATTTACAAGAATATCACCCAATGTGCCGTGAGTAATATGGCATTGTTCACAGTATATCGAATTAGTTGATCCATGCGGATCATCGGTGGCAAGAGCGCTGGCCGCAAACAACAACGAAAGTCCGGCGAAAATTATCGCGATTTTTTTCATCCTAATACACCGCCACTATTTTAAAAGCGCCATTTTCTTCGTCTTGCTGAAAGTCTCGGTCGTCATGCGATAGAAATATATGCCCGATGCGGCTTCGCTTCCAGTATTATCAGTGCCGTTCCATATAATATCATGCTTGCCTGCCGGAAGTTGATAAAAGTCAAATGATTTAACTTCCTGTCCCAGAGTGTTGTAAATTTTAATGATGGCGTCTGTCTGAATGGGCGTTTCAAACGCTATATGAGTAATCGGGTTAAACGGGTTCGGGTAATTCTGGCGAAGACTGAATGCTCTTGGCAGGGAAGAAGTATGGAATGACAGCAGGGGAGACCACTCTCCGATAATCTCGCCGCTAACCGCCCTAACGCGCCATTGATAAGTCGATTCATCGTCGAGCTTGTCTTCCATTGCCCACTTGGAAATTACTGCCTGCTCTATATTTTTGTTGCCTGGCTTGATTTCGGGCGCGGCCTTAAAATTCTCGGCGACAGTTTCGCTGGTATCGCCGGAAGCGAAAAGTTGAAAATCAAATCCTGTTATCGTAAATCCTTCGGGATTATTATCAATTATAGCTATTAATTCGAGTTCTGCCGCCTCTACGGTATCGTTGTCCGCCGGATATGCCTGAAGGGCTGCCAGGCGGCGCGGCGAGCCTGCAGGATTAACATAAATTATATCTATGGTTTTGCCTTCGGTCGAGGAAACATAAAGGAATCCCTGGTCGTCAATATCAATTCCAGCCGGAAGTGAATGGCTTGGCAGCCCTAATTCAGCAAGGCCGATGTTCGCCATAAATTCTCCGGCAGGCGTAAATATCGCGATTCTTCCCTGATAACGGTCTACGATATAAATATTGCCATCGGGATCGCAGGCGATTTCTCCGCCCCGGCTTACCTCGCCATCGGAGCTTCCGAACGAACAGAACTTCGACAAATATTGACCTGAATACGAAAATACCCAGGTTTTTGATGTTGTCTGATCGAAAACATAGAATGTTTGCGCGGATTTATTGAATTCGAAATTCGATGGCGACCTCATTCTTTCGCCGTTTTGCCCCAAGAGCTCAATTCTGCGGATCTGATGGCTAACAGAATTAGCAATAATAATTCCATTACTGCCGGCATCGAGGAAATAATACTCTAATGAATCGATTTCAATATCGACCGGATCTTCAAATGAAATCCAGCCATTGGCTAAAGAATATTGCGAGCCGGTTGAAATGTTTACCGCAATAACGTCTTTTCTGTCCCTGTCGCAAAATAAATAAGCGTTTTCGGAAAGCCTTGCCAGCCCGGAGGCATCTCCTTCGATATCTATCTTACAATGAACCTGGCCGTCCGGCGTATAGAGAGAAATCTGCTGTTTGAATGGTTCCAGTACTGCCAGCCGATCCTCATCAATCTTAACGCTTGTAGGAGCGAACAATCCATTATCTATCGAACCAATGTACTCAAGTTGAAAAGCAGAAGAATTCGAGGCCGTAATTACTATTGCCGAAAAAACCACTATTAAAAATCTTAAACCTTTTATCATAAGCCGCTCACTTATCTCCTGCTATATTTCGCAGGGTTATGTGAATGATTATGGCAGGTTAAATAACATTCGCCGCCGCCAAAGCCGTCGGTTGAATACCTGATAATCCCGGTTTCAGAATCGCCGGAAACAGCATTCAAATTAAACTTTATAAGATGCTTATTATCGGGGGACCCATGAGATGCGTGACAGGTATAGCAGGAAGTGCCTTGAGCATTCCTGGTCGGGTCGCCCTTGATGTGTTCGCGATGGTATTTAAAGCTTTCATTTGAAAGGATGCTAAATCTGTCGTGGCAGGAATAACAAAATTCATACGCATAGGGGCTTTCTTCATTATAAATTTCGGTATCATAATTTCCGCTCAATAAATACTTATGGTTTGAGCCATGCGGGCCTCTTGGGCCATTGGAATCGTCATTTGTATGGCAATCGCTGCATTTCATTCGTGATTTCCCAACGAAATTATTCAACAGGCTGATATTGCTTGTGCCGGACGCCATAACAGTTATCGGATGTTGCGATCCGGCGCTTGGGGAAAACTCCGAAACGAGATTTGATGTATTAATATCTGAAATATCAGAATGGCATTTTAAACAGGTTTCATATTCATATCTGCTTGATTCTACATATTGGCCGGTTATGCTGTAACCGGGAACGTCGCTATTTTCCTTGCTCCCGGAATTAATTCTCTGATGCGGATTATGGCAGTCAACGCACTCGGCATGCGTTGGGGCCCCGCCGCCGATTGATGGAAGCTGTTCTCCGGGCCTATGGCCAATTCCCGATTCAACCGGGTGCCTATACGGCTTTTTAAACTCTTTTTCGAGATCAGCAGGATTGGCCAAAGGAGAAAGTTTTCCCTGGGAAACCATCTCAAGGCGGTTGCTTTCAGAACCATGGCATTTGTAGCAGAATTTTTCCTCCAATTCGGATAACATTGGCTGGCCGGAAAGGCCATGCCCAACATGACAGGAACCGCAATTTTCCGGCAGCAACTCGCTGTCAACATGCGCGGCGCTTTTCTGAAACGCGAATAGCAAAATAATTGTTAGAAATATTCCTGCGATTTTTCCCATTCTATTCATTCCTAATATTGATGGCAAGCCAGGCAAACTTCGCTAAAAGTCGTCCGTTTCCAAAAAGGATATTTCTCGGACTGTGAGTGATGAGGATCATGGCATGACGTACATTGAACATATCCGTCGGCATCCAGAAACCCTTTTTTTTCCGCGGGGCTCAATGGCCATTTAAGATGCTTGGATGTGAGTGCCGTGCTCTGGCTGAATTTTAAAGAAACCGGGTGCGTTCCGGCCAGGTCAGAACCAAAGTTGCTTTTTCTATCAAGAGGAATAGACCCGTTATTGTTTACTCCAGCCATTGCTATTGGGTTAATAAGCCCGCGTACCGCCCCCACGGCTATCGTTCCATCGTGGCATGAAAGGCATAATTTTGTGGAGCCATTCGGCTGTTCAGGACGACCGGTCAATGTTGAGCGTTTGTATGTATTAAAGTTGGCGGCGTTAGTAGATTTGTGGTTCCATAATGGGCCTTCCGAAGATGAATTGTGACTATTATGACAAAAAATGCATACTCTCGATTCCGATTGAGATTTAATCTCGCCAGGTCCCGATACAGATAAATTATGCTTGGAATAAATAATGGAATTTGTTTTTCCGCCTGCGCTCACAACTGACGATATAATAATAAGTAAGAAAAGTGCCAACCAAGAGCTTTTTATTCTCATTGCGATTCCTCCCCGACATAACACAGAATTTGGATTCTGTTGTTAAATGTATCCGCAATATACACTGTATCACCTACAATATCTATGCCCGCCGGTGCCCAAAATTGGCCCGATTTTTGGCCGGAAGTTCCTATCACCAAAAGTAACTTTCCAAAACTATCAAAAACCTGAATATTGTCAAATAAATTATCAACGACATAAACATGCCCATCGCTATCCACAGCCAAGCCCTTTGGGCGCGAAAAATTTCCCGGCCCGTCTCCCTCAGATCCAAATGAAGATAACAATTTTCCCGAACCGGAAAGTAGTTTTATTTTATAATTCAAAGCATCGTTTACGAGAATGGAGCCATCGCTGGCCATTGAAATGAAAGTAGGAAAGTTAAAGTTAATATCCTCATTTCCTCTGTTTCCGATTTCACTTTGCAATTCGCCTTTATAATTAAATATTTTAACTTTATGGTCGCCTGTATCCGCTACAAAGATTTTATTCATTTCGCTATCGGCAGCGATTCCAGTCGGTCTGTTGAGATGCTCGGATATGAATACTTTTACTTTGCCTTTATGAAATTTGTAAACAGCCCCCGCTTCGCTATCGGTTATAAAAACTATGCCCTCGCCGCCCTTGCAAACCGCGATTGGGTATTTAAAAGGGAATTTGTCATCGTTATAGAGCTCAAAGGTTTTTTTTAGCAAATTTATTTCTATAAGGTAAGGAATATTCTGGCAAGTCAAGAAAAGCGAACCCTTACTCCTAATTAGATCAAAGGGAAGTGAAATCTTATTTGTTTCAGGATTACCCGCAAAGACCTTTTTAAATTTATCAAAAAAACCCGCTTTCAATTTGATATCGGAACATAATATTTCACCAACGTATTTAACCTTTGGTTCGGCAGGCGGAAACGGCCAAACCGGATTTTGCTGGGCGCTCAAGCCATTCAGGTGGCATATAAAAAATGTAAACAACAACACCTTAAACATCTTCAATTCTACAAAATCCCGAACTTTCTTGATAATTTGCCAAAAAACTCATGGTAGCCATAATTTCCATTCAACCGGTTTTCACTTTTATAATTATGTGTAAACTCTATGGAAATTTGCCTGAAGTGGTATCTCATTTTATTTTCAATTGTCAGTTCGGTTCGTGTTGGCAACCCTTCCATTTTATTTGATCTTTTCATGAGCTTTGATGATATCGGCAAGTTCACGTACGGCACAGTCGCTGTTATCGATAGATTCAAGTTTGAAATATTAACCTGATTTTGCTTCAGCGACGAGATATCAAATGAAATGTTCAAGCTTGAAGTAGGTTTCAATCTTAGGCTCATCCCATAGGTTGAAGTTATCTCGCTTTCTCGCCCCAGGCTTTTTTGATCTTCATTTGCTCCCGGTGTTGGCGATGATCCGCCTGTAGTTTGTTTTTTTTGCGAAGTTTGAATTGAGATTTGATTGTCTCTCCAAAAATCTCTTGCTATCTTGATATCCGCGCTATACAACTTGTTTACAGTGGTGACGCCATTCCTGAATACTTTTGTATATTGAAACTGACTATGGAAATCCAAGCTGCCAAGAGCCGATAGCTCCTTAACATTACCATCAAGCGAAGTCTCGTTTCTAATCTGCTTGCTCAAGATGTTAGTTTTAATTTGCTTTTCTACTTCCTTACTTAAACTAAGCTGCAGTTTATTTTTAGGGGCCAGCTCTAAAATCCCATACTCCAATCTTAAATTCGTATCGCCATTAAAGGCTGTGTTGTAACTATCTTTTGAATACCCGGAATTATCGGAAAGGCGGCCCAGAGAGTTTGACAATGAAAACAAGCTGCTGTAATTTTCAAGGGGAAAACCAATATTATTAGAGAACAATTGATCTGTTTTAGCAGTTTTTAAATCATCAGATGAAGTATTATTCTTGGAGTATAAATGAATGAATGCCGTAGAAATACCGCCCTCTTTGCCATAATTAAATGCAACTTTATTATGGAAAACACTAGATGCCTGAGAAGATAACGTATCCAAAACAGAGCTGTTTTTATTATACGAAGTTTCTAATTTGAGTAACATATTTTTGGAAATGTCAAGCGAATGCTTATTGGTAATATTTCCTATTGAGCTGGTTAGGTTCTGGATCGGGATATTTGCTGAGCTATATGAAAACCTAAAATCATTTTCGAATAGTTTCTTTTTAATTTTGAGGGCGGTGGATATAGTATTTGATTTCTGTTCCGCGTCGCTGGTTCCCGGGAGCGGCAAATAGGCAACTTTAAACGAGATGTCATTTTGTACATTCAATTGCCTCGTAAAGGCATTATATTTTGATGAAAGGATTTCTACCAAATGACCACCTTCGTTAATTTCAATATAAATTCTATCTCCCGGAGCAATTGAGTCAATAAAAGAATGATCAATGTAAATTAGGATTGTATTATCAGCAAGTGAGTTCTCTATATTAAGAATTTTTATGGGCGCTGCCGGATCGGAAAATCTTTCGGTAATTTCCACCGAGAGGTCTAGATTCTCATTAAAGTCGAAATTCCGAACATTCTTGATATAGGTATTACTGAATCTACTAACAATACTTGTATTTTTTGATATTGCATAGTTAAAATTAACGCCCCT
This sequence comes from uncultured Ignavibacteria bacterium, assembly GCA_964556975.1. GTDB lineage: Bacteria > Zixibacteria > MSB-5A5 > UBA10806 > UBA10806. The sequence goes on along the minus strand of CAZKYQ010000021.1, from coordinate 16,377 downwards.
GGCAAAAGATTCTGCCTCATATCGACGGACTATTTCAAGTTCAGGATTAGGTATATCTACAGATGATATATTGGCTTCGTATTTTATAGTTTTCCTGGATGATTTTTCGAGAAAAGTGGTTAGCCGGTATGGGCGCAATGGGAAAAATGAAAGTTGCGCGCTGAATGATTGCAAAGTAGGCTTTAGATAAAGACTCTTTCTTGAGTCGCTCGTTTCCGTGTTTAAGTAAATTCCATTTAATTCTCCGCTCAGAGAATACGAGGCGAATTTATTATTTTTGATTACCCCGGATGTAAGCAATTTTAAATAATGATTAGACTGGCTGCGGTTGATATGGAGATCTTTATTTTCATCTTTTAATGTTTCATTGTATGTATGATTTGTTAAATCAACCCCGACTTCTCCTGTTAGCAAATTATCAGAATAAGAATAGCCAAAATTGAGAAATATGGCCATAGAAACCAGGCCGGTTATTTTTAGAATGGCTTTCATCGAATCGTCATTGCCTTATTGGATATGACATCTCAAACAAAGGTCAGAGTTACTGTTTGATTCAATAAGGAAATTTGAGTTTGTATTATCATGCGGATTGTGGCATGACGAACACTCGACATATAATCCATCGAATAATAGCTTGTCTGGATATGATTGGCTGTTGCCGGTCTTTGGCACAAAGTTTGTGTCCTGAGTAGCATTGTAGGTTATTCCCACCGGGTGATCGTCAGATAAATCCGTGCCTACAAAAGCGTCTGAACTGTTCGTAAGCTTGCCAAGCGCATCCAGAGCCGGGCCGCCGGGAGTCCCATAATTGCCCGCAACCTCAGGCCCCGGGAGATTATTTAGCGAGTTAATAGCTATTGTGCCGTCGTGACATGATAAACAAAGCAAAGATCCTTCATGGGGAGAAGAGGACATGTTCATGTCAATCGTGGGAGACGAGTACATGTTATAGGATTGAGCATCATTGATTTCATGATTTAAGAGCTTTCCATAGGTCAGATCAGCATGATGAGGCGTATGGCAAAAAATGCAAACTTGCTGAGTACCCAGGAAAAAAGAATTGGGGCTATAAGTAGAGGACGAAAAATTATGTTTGGTTTCGCTAACGCCGGAAGTTGCCAAAGGAACAATGATGACTAATAGTGCAAATAAAATTAATAGAAAGGCAATTTTCTTCATTTCGTCTTCCTTCGCCTAATTTTCATGAATGTATTCAAATTTCTGAATCCGCCCGTTTATCGAATCGGACACATATAAATCATTGTCGGCAATATATATGCCGGCTGGAAGTCTAAATTGGCCTGGGTCAATCCCAAGGCTGCCAAATTCCATCAAAAACCGCCCGCGGCTATCAAAGATTTGGACATTATGGTTTAAGGCATCTGTAACAAAAAGGTTGTTTTCGGAATCAACCGCGATGTCGCGCGGACGGGCAAAGCAGCCGGCGCCTCCTTGGCCAGGGCCAAAGCTAAAAAGATAATTACCGTCCAAATCAAATGCTTGAACCGCAAAATGAAATGAATCTACTACATAAATAATATCTGCCTTGCTTACCGCGATGCCAAGAGGGAAATAAAATTCTCCCTGATTGTCGCCCCGGCCGCCGAATTCTCCCAAGAAATTCCCTTTCAATCCAAAAATCTTGACCTTGTTCAACTTGGCGTCAACTATATATATTCTGTTATCATCGGTCCCGATTGCCAATCCCACAGGATTTTCCAACTCGCCATTTTCTCCTATAAAATGCGAAAATACAAAATCTTCATTAAATACCGCCACTTTGCCAAGTTTAGTGTCTGATACATAAATATTATTTTTGCTGTCGAGGGCAATTCCTATGGGTTCGCCCAATACGCCATAATTGCCAAGTGAATAGAAAAAATCCGTGTTGCCCGACTTCATATTGAAAACTAAAATGCCCTTTTTGCTTGTATCAACAACATAAAGTTTTGAGAGCCCGTCAAATATCACTCCATAAGGTTTGACTATATCCAGATCAGGAGATTTTCCAAATAAAAAATCCTTTAATTTGCCAAAGAAACTGCGGGGCAGGTTGTAACTTCCGTAAATGCTGTCGATATAGACTATCTTGGGCTTTTCAGGATGCGGAGGCCAGACAAAGTAATCGTCTTTTGTCCCGATGCGGCCGCAGCTAATGAAAATAGCTATCCCGCCCGCCAATATTAATATTTTTGTCTTTTCCCAATTCATGTCACGCTCGATTATCTATCGGAATGGCACTCGATACAAGTTATATTTTCTGTGACCCGCAATAAATGTTCCGTATTTGACGCGTGAGGATTATGGCAAGAAATACACTCCAGAAGCCCGTTGGATGTCAGTTTCAAATTGGCGGTAAGCTCTTTTTTGGGCTTAACATTATATGGATGTTTATGAAAAGTCTTTAAGTTGTCTTCTTTATGGCAACCCATGCAAATATACTTGGAATTTCTCACAAGCACCCATTTATTGTTGGTCGAATGAGGATCATGGCACTTGCTGCACTTTCCATAATGAAATGGATTATGCTGAATTTCCTTATTCCAGTTTTCCTCTACAATTGAATGGCAGGAAGCGCACAGGATTATTTCTGAACTCCTGAGGTTTCTTTCAAATTCTGATCCATGAGGATTATGGCATATTACACAGCTGCCGCCGGCAACCGGCCCATGAATGAATTCCTGCGCGAATTTTCCGATTTTATCCTTGTGGCAATAAAAACACGGATTTTCATTCATTGAATCGCCCGGCTTGATTAGGGTCAAATCCTGCTTTAGCTTATGACAAATGACGCAGGTCCTTTCCCCATCTTTTATATGCTCCTCGAATTGTTGTTTCAGCCTGCCATGACAATTATAGCAAGGCTTTGACGTATCCAATAGTTGAGGGTCTTCGCATTCATAGCTATGGCAATTTATACAGCCATTATTGGGCTGGAAATTATGAAACTTATAGTCTTTAAATATGTTCTCAAATTTTTTTGCAATATTAGGACTGCTTAAAATATCAATAGATACTGTGTTGCTATCGGATATTGTTTGACCGCTTATTATGGGTGTAATTAGAATCTCATTTAATCCATAACCAAATTCAGCATAATAATGAAATATAGAGTCTTTGACTATTACCTCGCTTTGATTCTTATTGTTGATTTTTATATTAATTAATTGGGCATTGGTTTTTCCAATAATGAAGACATGATTCGAATTGGTACTGCAGAGTTCGGGAGGCGTAAGAATTTCCAGATATGGCTTAGCAAGACTCGTATTTTGAGAGGCTAATATCGTAGATATCGCAATAATAATTATTCTCATCAACTCCTCTATTGTTATTTAGGGCAGAAGCTGAGAAAAATCTCTGCCTCTGCCCATTATCAAATTCAGATTTAAAAGAACGTCTTAGATGTTATCAGTATGGCACTCGCCGCATAGTCCGCTGCCTGCATAGGTGTGTCTCAAGAAGAATATGTGGTCGGTAGGTCCCGTCACTCCATTTCTGTGTACAGAATGGCAGGTCTCACAAACCATCATATTAGCGGTAGTATTAGCATAATCCGCGCCTACATCTCCATCATCATCGATTTCATCGGCCCATGGCAATGCCGGGCTGGCATTTCCATTTATAGTGTCAGAACTAGGAACGCCGACAAAGTGTGTGGAACCGTCGCCAATAGTAATCTTGGCAGGAGGCGTTAGGGCGCCGCTATGGCAGCTTATGCAAAATTCGGAATCCTTGTTGTTTGTAGTGAGAATGAAATCATTGGTGGGGGTAGTAACAGTCGGTTGATGGGGATCATGGCATTCATTGCAGCCCGTAATGGCGTCGACGCCGCCCTGTGTAGGATGTCTTAGCTCATTTCCGTCAACTAAGATTTCAGAGTAGATTGCGGAGTCGCCTGATGCAACACCTCCATACCAACGGGGAGTGCCACTGGTGTCGCCAAAAGCCATCGAATCGGGAGCGACTCCCAGATGGCACGATATGCAGAAATCACCATAGTATGTACCTGTTAAATTGTCACTAAGAAGGATCGGTTGTGCAATTCCGCCGGAGGCGTGTTGAGTAGGGGCGCCGTGGATTACGTGGCAATTTTCACAACTGAAACCGCCCGTCATCTCGTGCTCGGTCCCGGCAGTGTGGTCGCCAAGAGTGTTGGCGTTGTATGGGGTTGCGTCATGGCAGGTTATGCAGAAACTTCCGCTTGTTAAGCCGACCTGAAGGAACTGGCCGCTAGCGCCCTGGTTGTGAACATCGTGGCACGCGCTGTCGCCGCTGCAATCCGGAATGCTCATAGCAGTCGGAAATTTGTGTTGCTCAAGGTTTGCGTCAAAAACTGTTGCAAAACCAGGCTCAGTACCATTACCGTCATGGCACGTGACACAAAGGTTTCTTTGATCAGAGTAAGCTGAGCTCGGCGTCGATGGCCACAGAAATTCTCCGACTCCGCCTTGAGCGCCATGAGGTATATGGCAAGAAATACATGGCCCCTCAGTAGCTCCAAGGTCATGCGGCGTACCGGTAACTCCCGCGAATGCCATAGATGGCAGGGCGATCAAAGCGATTCCGATCAAAATTGGAAACAGCTTTTTCATTGAAAGTACCTCCTTAAAAAGGGTTTAATTGGTTTTAGTGTGTTAATAGAATTATTTGTTGTTTTTTTCATAAATTAATTTCCTATTTTAAATACGTCAACTTTGTTTGCGACCCTGCTGACGACATAAAGCCTGCCGCCTGAGAAATAAATCCCGCGGGGTATCGCGAAAACAGCGTCTTTGTCCTTGGCTAACCCCACAACCGCTTTTACTTCACCTTCCTCGGTATATCCCTGGATTAAATTTGACATGGCGTCGGAAACCCATATCCAACCCTTGCCGTCAATCGCGATCTCTTTGGGCCGCCCAAAAGAACCGGGCTCTTTTCCAGCCTTGCCGAAAGCGCGAATAAAATCGCCGTTCATGTCAAATAGCTGTACGCGAAAATTGAAAATATCCACAACGCAAATTATTTTTTCGTCTATAACTGTAATCCCGTCAGGCTTGTTGAATTGTCCCTCAGCGCCTCCTCTTTCATTGCCGATTGTCTTAAGAATTTTTCCGTCCTGCCCAATAAACAAAACTCGATTGTTTATATAATCGGAAACAATAATTCTACCGTCGTTTAAGACATGAAAACTTACAGGCCGAAACCCTTTTTTCCCGGCTTCCAGAACAGGTTTTATTTGCTTGATAAATTTTCCGTCTTTGCTGAATACCTGTATGTCGCCTCTTTCAACATCAGAAATATATACCTTGTCCTGATTGTCGATAAAGATAGCGACAGGCCTGATAAACATTCCCGGTTTCGAACCATTGCTTTCCTCATCAGAGACAAACGTAAAAAGAAAATTTCCATTATTGTCATAACAGTGAACAAGGGCGTTGCGAGAGTCTACGACATAAATGTTGTTCTCGGAATTTGTGTAAACATCGGAGGGGAAATCCAACTTGCCTTTTTTGCCAAAATCGGTAATGCTGAAAACAAGCGAAAGATTCATATCGACTAGATCGATCTTGTTTTGTTCTGCTTCTAATGCCGCGCTTTCCTCAGCGCTTAATCCATATTTAACGGTTATTTCATTAGAATAACCTGATTCTTCGAATTCAGCGTTTAATGCGGTTACAACATAATAATATGTCGCGCCTCGCTCCAGGCCGTCCTTATCTGATGTTTTAGCCGCTTGCGCGTTTGCCACAATATCGTAATTATCACCTTGAGTCGTAGATCTGTAGAGGTTATAGGCCATGGCTCCTTTGACAGTATCCCAATGTATCATTATAGAGTTGCGTTCTACTCTGGCCTCCAGGCCTTTAGGGGCATGAAAATCGGCAGCGCCCCCTGGAATAGTAACTGATTTTTCGTTAGAGAACTTCTCTTCGCCGGCAACGTTCGCTGAAACTTTATAGGTATAAACAGCGCCCGGAGCGAGGTCCGTATCAAAATAGTGGTTTTTCTCCGAAGTTCCGATTTTTTCATAATCGGAATCCGCCGACTTGCGGTATACAGAATACTGTGTCGCGCCATCGGCTTTTTGCCAGTTTAGTCCAACTTTGCCTTTGATGAAAAAGGCACCGATGATTTTTGGCGTATTGGCTGCGGCGGCCGTTAAGGCTGCAATTAATACAATCGCCATAATAGTCAATAATGTTGATTTCGGGACTAGCATTTTTTTCATTTTTTTTCCTTCTTGGGCTTCCCCCAGCCTGTACCCCGTTGCTTTTCTGCCCCTTTGAATTGTTTGGTTAGTTACGTTTTTCACAAGCTTGCTTTTAAAAATAATTATCGATATAATTCCTATTTACTTAATCTCTTTATCTTAAACCACTCTTGAGTTTCTAATCTTTATTATCTTGCTTGTGAAATTAATCTCAAGAATTTGTCCTATTAAAAAATCCTCAATTCTTTTTTCCTTTCATACTCATGCCGAAACTTTCTCTTAGCATGATAATTATCATGTAAAATATCTCATCTTTTAAGTTTGTCAAGAATTATTTCTATTATTTTCAAATAAATTATTCAGAAATAGGTAATTTCTTGATAAATAGGGCAGTTTATCCTCAAACATCTCTTTTTCTCCTTATTAAAATTGAAAAAACGCAATAATTTGCCAATTTTCAGAAAACATGATTAGTCCTTTAACTATCTATTAATTAGGGGGTTATGGCATTAAATGGAAAACCATGATTTTCTGGTCTTAGACCCGAATTTAGCCCGAATCTCGTTTTTTTGCAAAATATTTGCCGTTGGAGCAATATCCTGTAGCAAGTTATAATAGACATCATTCTTTTTAGGAAAATATGAAACAATATGCCTATATTTCACATTTCCGTTACAATAATGGTTATTAATTTTGACCTATTATTAATAGTTTCCTTAAATTTGATGTATGAGGCGAATGGCAATCCACACAGGTTTTAGTTGACATATTATCTTTATCATGGCCATTACCTGCCTTCGGTTCGTCATGACATGCCAGACATATCTCTTTTGACCTTAACTCGTCTTTTGTCAAATCCGTATTATGGCATGAATCGCATTCGCCGTCAGCGAAAGGAGGATGTTGATTCGGCTTTAGTAAATTTTCTGTTGATGAGCCGTGAGGATCATGACACCCAACGCAATCAATTGAGGTTTTATTCAAATGCGATTTTAGAAAATCGGCATCTTCTATATCATGGCAGTCCGAGCATAAATTAATAACATCAGAATCGCCAAACTGAATGTGCGGATTATGACACGATGTGCAATCATCATCAACAACGGCGGCGTGAGGATACGCTTTGCTTAATTTTTCTTCGATTTCCGAATGACAGTCAAAACATAGTTCAGGCTGTTTATTTTTCAGGTGCATTGATTGCTTCTTAAAATGAGGCGTGTGGCACGTTACACATTGTTCTACTTCGAGGGCGGAATGAGGAACTTTACTGGAAGTACTGTCTTTCAATTCCTTGTGGCACCCCAAACATAGTTCGTTTATGCCTTTTTGCAGTAAGGGTTTGTATTTTGAATAGTGTCCTTTATGGCACAACTCACAGGATTCCGCCTCATTTGCCGCGTGCATGTCTTTCGGCTCGAACCCTACGATAACTTCTTTGTGGCATGAAACGCAAATGAAGCCGGCGGGCATCTGGAACAAGGTCCCGAATTGAGATCCGTGAGGGTTATGGCACTTTGTACACAGCTTTTCGGCGTAGGGGGGGTGCAAAGCAGATACTTCTTCCGGCGGAGAGTCATGGCATTCAAAGCAGAGCTCTTTAACAGGAAATTTCAGCAGTTTTTTATTGTTAGAGCCGTGAGGCAAGTGGCATTCAATACAGGAATCGTCTTCGGTCAATGGATAATGTAGTTGGTCTTTAGAAAATTGTTTTCCGAAATCATGGCACTTTGTGCAAATATCGAAGATATCGCCGTCCAAAATGCTCTTGTTGCTAAAGCCGTGATATATATGGCATTTAAGACATTCTTTCTTGGCGAATGGCTTATGGTTATATTTTGAGGATAACCTTTTTTTTTGATTATCATGGCACTCCGGACAATTAGTTTTCTTGCCGGCGAAAATTGTATTCGGGGCCACAATAAAAAGTAAAAGAAATGCTGCCATAAGCAACTTGGAAAAATTTCCGAATTTGTTCATAATTACTTTTTACAAGTTTTATTTTAGCATATCAATATGTTTTTTTTTTTGAATGAATTTATTAGGCGTAAATTCATCATCTGTTAACTGAGTATTTATTTTGATGTCCGATAGGCGGGAAGCAGATACTTCAAGGCCCATTGAAACAGTTTTTATAACGTGCGGGGAAAAATAACCATCATGCTCTCTAATATCGGAAAAATGAAATACATACACAGAATTCTTCCCATTATCTCTAATTATCCCTTCCGATGATTTGATAAATCCGTCAGAGGGATCAATTCCAATAACAAATAGAAGACTATCTTTTATATCCATATAGATATAATTCAAAGAACTGCTTTCCCTCTTGCCCAAACGGATATCATCAAATCGTTCGATTAATAAAGGTAATGGCAAAGAGGCGGAAAGATAACTGAACAACCAGGTTTTATATTGCTTGTTTTGTACGGCATAGAGTGTTTCAGGAGATTGAAACCATGACTTATTCCCGTTAATTATACTTTCCTGCGTCCGGGCTTCGGGATTGCGGAGAATTTTGAACTTTCTTCCTCTCTGAAAAGATTTTACGATATTGATAGAATCATTTGCTCCGAATGGCTTCATCTTATAAAATAATTGGCAGCTGTTGAGCGATTCGAGAAGTTTTCTTCCCCCGTAGCGCTCAATGCATCTATCTATTATGGCTTGGCCTTCTTCCGAATCGTGTATCGTAATAGCTTTGGCGAACAGCGAATCATAATTTATCATTGGCGTTTTGTTCGCGTGGTGAAATTGATCCTGTCCAAAAGCGGTGGCGCAAACTGCCCAAATTATTGATATTAGAAAAAGCTTTTTCATCTTAACCTAATCCCTTCCCCAAGAATTTTTTCATTATTTAATATTACCAAATATCATTGCCGATTTAAACACAATTCATTTTTTATGGAGCGGGGTAAAGCAACTCAAGAGCCGTGCGGAATGACTCCGCGGCCCTGGATGGCTGGTTTAATTTCTTATAGACCTTTCCCATATAATAATAGACCGTTGGGTCCTTTGGGTTAAGCTCAATCGCCTTTTTCAACGAATCGATAGCATCGGAAAATTGCTCTTTTTCCGACATGCATAGGGCAAGATCAAGTAAGGCAGGAGTGTAAGTATCGTCTTTGGCGTGAAGCTTGGCTAGTGTTTCATAAGCCGCGTCAACTTGTCCGTCTTTGAAATAAGCCCGGCCCAATCCGGCCATAGCCGCTATTGAAGAGCTATCGAGTTGAAGCGCGATTTCAAATTCTTTTATGGCAGTGGAGGCGCTGTCCATTTCGAGGTAAATTTGTCCTCGAAGATTATGAGGAGCAGAAAACATGCTGTCCGCTTTTTGGGATAACTCCAAATTTGACAAGGCTCTTTCATACATCTTTTTATTGGCCAGTTGCAGCGCCAATCGGAAATAACGCGATGATTTGTTTTTTGGCCGATATCCTTCTCTGACTAAAGTGGTTATCGTTGGTTTTTTCAGTCCGAGTAAAACCTCAACCGAGTCAATAATAAGGTCTTTGGTGGTTAGCGAGTATCCTGAAGGCGCATAGCGAAGGACTCCAGTTGTATCCAAAATTGCAGTTGATGGAACCGCTATTACGCCAAATTCGTAAAATAAATCCAGATTATCATCCAGTATTACGGAAAAAGGCAAGTCCAATTCACTGATCTTGTCTAAAATCAGCTTCTTTTCTTCCGGAGATATTTTCTGATTGTTCACATTTACCGCAATTATTTTTACCGCAAGATCTTCATGCTCATTTGCGAATGATTTCAAATCAATCAGGAGATTTACTGATCGTTTTGACCAAGTCGCCCAAAATGTTATGATTACAATATTGTCTTTTTGCAGCCTCATCGACGAAATATCTTCGCCTGTTGTAATATCTTGGCCCTTTATTTCAGGCGAGGCCATGCCTTCTTGGAGATACCTGAATGCCGCGGTCACATTAGAGCGGAACGGTATAATATTGAACATAATTAAAAATACGGCTAAAAATGCTATCTTATTTATGTTTTTTAACTTCATTTTTTCCGCGCAAAATATAGATCGAGCGATTTTTCGAACGTTTCAACTGTTTGCGTCGTATCGCCTTTCGCGAGCTGAACCATTCCCTTTAAATACAGGGCCTCGCTTTGGCGCGGTTTAATTGCCAAAACATTATCAATCTGTTCCGATGCTTCGTCAATGGCGTTTAACTCAAGTTTGAGTCTTGCGAGTAGAAGTCTGTTTCTGGTTGATAAAGGAGCTATCTTGACTCCATCGGTCAATGCGGCAACAGCGGCAGTCGTGTCCTTTTTACTGATTAATATTCTTCCTCGATGATAATAAGCGTCAGCGTTTTTCGGATTGCATAAAAGCACAGAATCTATATCGGCCAAAGCCGCGTCATAATTTCCGGCATCGATCTCCTTTAATGTCTCCCTTAACAATGAGCGACACCTTTTCAAGGCTTCCCGCTTTGCCTTGGCGTTGTCAACCCCATTTTGCGCAAAAGATACAGTATAGGGCAAAACTATAAACGAGAGGACCGCAAACGTTAAGAATCGGAATTTCATTTGCGGCTGTATTCTTGCGGGGCGTGGCAGCCTACGACACAGGACCCGCCATTGTCAGTTTTCGTATAAGTTACCGGAAGCTCCCAGCCGATCTTGCCAAACGGCACCGAGGTTCTGATATGCCTATCCTGATTGGAGGCATGGACCTGATGGCATGCCCGGCAACTGCGCCCCTTGATTTCTTTGTTTACATGCAAATAGTGCAAATTAACATCCTTATTTCTGAAATCAGTCAGGGTGGTCGTTTTAGGGTCTTTGGCAATCTGTCTGTTGTGGCACTCAAAGCACAACGCATAGTTATCCTCAGCATAGGAGATATAGAACTCTTTTGGAAAGTATTTTTTCAGAATATTATTGTTTTCGCTTCCATGAGGGCTGTGGCAAGCGTTGCAATCTCCCTGCTTTACCGGCCCGTGTTTGAAATCCCGGCTGGCCACAAAATCCCGCATTTCGGTATGGCAGGAGAAACATAGTTCGGTCTGCGGATATGTGAACATCTTAGGATTGTCCGATGCGTGAACGTCATGGCATTTTAAGCATTCGCCTTTGGCAAACGGGTCATGCTGATTGCTTGCGTTTACATAAGAGGCTGTTTTTTCATGGCATCCGAAGCAAAGCCCTGGGGGCGAATCCGGCAGCATGAATGCTGACGTATTGGAATGAGGGCTATGGCAATTTGTGCATTTTTCCTTAACCGGACTATGAATATGTTTTTTGTTCATAATATCGCTTTTTTCCTTATGGCAGTTAAAACAAAGCTCTTCGGGTGGAGATATCAACTGTTTTTCATTTGCCGAAGCGTGCGGATCATGGCAGGCGTTGCAGTCGCCGACAGCAACCGGACCATGGATAAACTCTTTACCAAAGTCGTCTTTCTTGTGGCAATTGAAACACAATTCTGACGCGTTCCCTTTAAGAGTGAACCTGAAATCAGTCTGATGAGGGTCATGGCATCCAACGCAATTGCCATTCGCTACTGGCGTATGGAGATTTTCTTCCAACATCATATCGCGTTTGTCTTCATGGCAATTAAAACAAAGCTCTTCTTTTTCGGCAGTTAGTTGGAATTTATGGTCTTTACCTTTAACTTTGGCGTGGCAGATAGTGCATATTCCCGCGCCGACCGGGCCATGAATAAACTTCTTTGTACCAATATCCGCATGGCATTTACTTGTTACGCATCCGGTATCCTGTGCGGACGCAGGATTTCCAATGAGCAAAAAAGAAGTAATTGTCAAAAATATGAATCGAAGCCTCATTTTACCTCCCGAATTTCTTTCACATTATTAAAACTAAGCATTGCCATTCTTTCTTTTATCGGCATTTTGTGAAAAAGATAACAATATTTATTTTGGAGTCAACACTTTTGTTTGACCGGAATTGTAACGAAAACAAACGCTAATTATGGTTTCAGCGGAGAATATTGGGTCCCCAAATCAAATTGTGTTATAATCCAATTAGGTTGTTTTGCATTTTAAGGCAACTGCGGCAATATAGGAAAAGGCAAAACCATAAAAGCATAAAGACCGGGTAATTTTCCCGGCCCATATGCTAATATACTTTTGATATTCTGGTCGTCTGCGCAAACCAGAGCAAACGGTTAATAATTCTCCCGATTAAAGGCTAAAAAGAAGTCCCGCCCTAACAGCTAAATAAGACAGATTACCGGAAACATATTGGTAGCGGGCTGAAAAATCGGCGATCATTTTCTCACCAACTTTCATTTCATAGCCTACCATGGGAGCAAGACTTATCTTAATCTCTGATTCACTGACGCTAGTTGGATTTCCAAATAACTGATAATTCCACTCCCAACTGAAGAAATGAAATCCGGCCAGTCCACCAGCATAAGGACGATTCGTACCTTCATTCCAATAATACTTCGCCCCTCCCTGAATTGGGATTGCGCTGTACGAAATATCCGATAAAAAGGCAACGTCACTTTTGCCGCCCCAGGTAATGTAACCCGCATGTCCCATTAATGTTATCCCGGGTTTGTAATCATAATAAAACGTGGCTGTACCGCCGAAGCCCATATCGGCAACATCGCCAAAGTTGCCCATGGGAACTGCGACCTCAACTCCAAAACCGCCGGCCATTTCGCCTTGAGCAATGGCCATACTTGGGGGAACAACGGCGATTGAAATAGCCGCCACAATCAAAAAAAACTTCCTCATTTTATCCTCCTTGTCGTTGTTAAACTCTTTTATCGGATAACCAAAACTACAAACCAATGATAAATAGCCAATGCCCTCGGTTCTATCCGCCTGTGAATGCGCTTGTTGTTGTTTATGGGCAACTCACCTGAGGACATGGCGACGTTGCCGGCATCGGAGTTGTCTGGTCGCACTGTGTGATACCATTGAATGTATTTGTCGGTACAAAATCGGGCCCTGCGCTGTCAGATGTCCACCCCCGATTAATTCCGTGGCCGGCGCTATTCGATATAGTTGTGTTTGTTACAAAGGCATTGCCGGGCCGCCATCCCAAAATCAAGATAGCAGCTTCATCACCATAACCCGATTCCCATTCGCATGAAAAACCACCGCAACTACATGGCCCGCCCGCATATTCAATGCGTGCATGATTAATCGAATTGCCGGTCAAGCCTGGTTCGGCGTCAAAGTAGAGTCCTATCCAGTCGCCGGCCGCGGGCAAATCTGTGGCGGACGTGAAAACCACCGGCGAAGCAGGGGATCCCAAAGCCCGCAAAGTTCCCTGCAATGTATTAAAGCCTACCGTAAGCGAAATACCGGCATCAAATTTCAACATAACGCCCGGTTCCAATGTTAGCGTAGGTATCAAGCCGCCCGCCTCTTGATAGACATTAAGGTCATTGTTTGAGGTGCCATCTATATGATACGGAACGCCCCTATCATTTACTGTAACATCTGCCTTTATAGCAACTATTGGATTGACATATATTTCATCCGTGGCATTGCCAGTATAAATTCCTGACGGTAGAGTACCCATTGACTGGGCCTGGATTCGAACTGGTTGTTCCAAATCAAGATAAGCCGGATCAGAAGCCGACCTTGCCCCGCTTCCGGTAATAGTAAGTCCAGTTGAGACATCGGTAAAACCGCCAAGTCTATTCAATAGAACACCGTATCCGGCAGAGTTGCTTATGGTCAAATTGCTTACAGTAGCTATTTTTTTCACGGGTAATTGCGAATCGCCATATACAACAAGCGAAGCCCCATCATAGGTTGTAACGTCTCCTCCGCCGTTTTCCAATGTTGTATGAGTCAATGATACTGTTGAAGGGCTCTCGACATTTATATTTCCCCATGGCAATGAATCCAAGGATGTGAAAGTAACCGTGTTGCCGGAAATGCCATTTGCCACAAGTCCGCCCGCTTCAATTGCGGTACCGATAGAAATATCTACATTATCGGAAAGCAATAGGTTAACACCAGATGATATAGTTAATGTGGCGTCGTTCTTTATTAATAGATTGTTTTTTAAATGATAATCCACTCCCGGATCGGGAAATGAAATGCTGGCCTCTATTGTATATGGACTGCCTGAAAGAAGGATGGCATCTGTTTCGTTTCCGATATAGCTTCCGGACGGAAGCGATCCGGCGGCCTGCGCCTGAATAGATACCGGATAAGGGTTGCTCGTGTCGGCCTGCCCGCACGCTGTTACAACAAGGCTATCCGATAAGTCGGTAAAGGCCCCATAATCTTCCAGTAAAACGCCTACCCCGGCAGAGCTATCAATAACAACATTATTAACCGAGACAATTTTTTTCAGCGGCAATTGAGAATCGCCCCAGATTACCAGGGAGGCGCCATCGTAGCTGGTAAGATTGCTGCCTCCATTAGATATTTCTACATAAGCAAATGAAGCAGTGCCGGGATACTCGACAAAAATACTTTCCCATCTATCTGTACCGCTCGATTTAAAGACGATCGGCATTGCGGAATCGCCCTCGGCGACAAGATGTCCCGTCTCTCCAGCTGAACCTACGCTTATGGCGACATCCGCCGATAGCTGAACAACAACGCAAGGCTCGATTGTAACTGTCGCGCCCCCTTTAATAGTTAAGTTTCCGGTAATATTGTGGGGGCCTGTGTCTGCCGTCCATGTCTCATCCGCCGTTATCGCGCCGGAATGTGTAGTTGGGCCTGATGTTGGAGCGGGACATAAAGCCACAGGCAACTCAGGCTCGGTTGTCTTATTATCATCACATCCAGCAATGAAAACTATCAATGTTATTAATAGAAGAACGTTTAACAAAGCACGCATTTGGGCTCCTCCTTGTCTAAATCCGATTAATAAGAATCGTTTACTGTGAAAATTTCTGCTACTATTCACCATTTTCAGAAATATTGTAGTAATGATTGCTTTTGTCAAGAAATTTCTGCTCAATTCAAATGGGCGATTGTCTGGTAATTGCGTGCTCACATAAACATTTCAAGCCAAAAAAGGAAAAAGTTTTGCATATATTTTGTGTAAAACTTCATTTTTGGAAAAATATGACGAATTAATACGGTAGATATAAAAATAATTGCTGGGTTAACGGAGAATATCCCAAATGTTAATAATTGTAGGTTTTGTTGTTGTTGCTTTATCGGTTATAGGTGGTTTTGTAATGGAGGGTGGCCAACTTTTGGTACTGTTTCAGCCTGCAGAATTCCTTATAATCGGGGGCGCGATGATTGGATCAATAGTTGTTTCCCTGCCCATCAAGACATTAAAACTGATGATTTCTCAAATAAAGGGGACATTGGGAACTCCTCCGGCAAAAGAATCTTTCACCATCATATTGGTGATGCTCTATGAGATTTTTCAGATTGCCCGCAAAGACGGACTTGTCGCCCTTGAAGCTCATATTGAAAATCCCGAAGAGAGCTCCGTTCTTTCGAAATATCCCGATTTTCTTGCTGACCATCATCTTCTTTCTTTTTTCGCGGATACCATGAGGCTGATACAATCGGGAGTTGTTCCTGCCCATGATCTCGAGGCCTTGATCGACGCGGATCTTGAAGTTCATCATGAAGACACCGGCAGACCAGCGACCGCTCTTCAATCAGTCGGCGATTCTCTTCCCGGGCTTGGAATTGTTGCCGCGGTTTTGGGCGTTGTTATTACTATGGGCGCTATCGGAGGGCCGCCCGAGGTTATCGGCCATAAAGTCGGGGCCGCGCTTGTAGGGACTTTTTTGGGGATACTCCTGTGTTATGGATTTGTTCAACCTCTGGCTTCGAATATGATTTCAGTAGAAGCGCTAAAAAACCAATATTATACGATGATTAAACAGGCGCTTTTGGGATTTCATAAAGGGATGGCGCCGTCGATAGCTGTTGAGCTGGGAAGAAGATCGATTTCTTCAGACCTGCGAGCCGGGTTTATTGAGCTTGAAGAAGCTTGCAGGCAAAGCCGCGAAAGAGGGTAGGAAGAATGGACCCCAACGAAGAACAACAGCCAATTATTATTATAAAGAAATCCGGCGGCCATGGCGGACATCACGGCGGGGCATGGAAAGTTGCCTACGCCGATTTTGTTACTGCTTTGATGGCTTTTTTCCTTGTAATGTGGCTCGTGAGCCAGGACCAGTCTGTGAAAGACGCTGTACAGGGATATTTCAACGATCCCGCGCATTATGGCAAGGAAGGAAGCAGTTC
>CAZKYQ010000020.1:6283-24835 GCA_964556975.1 uncultured Ignavibacteria bacterium | reverse complement strand
ATATTTGATGAAACAGATTGATTTCTCCTGTTGACATTTGATAAAGATAATATTTATTTATCTATTGAAAATAAAAATCTAATTTTTAAAGGAGCAATTATGAACGGTATCTGTCACGTCGAAATCCCATCGAATAATTTCGAGATGGCGAAGAAATTTTACAGCGAGGTGTTTGGGTGGGAGTGCAGTTATATAGCTGATTTGGATTATATGACCTTTAAGACTCCGGACGGCGTGGGGGGTGGTTTTGATAAAGACAGGGAAATATCGCTAAATCCCGGCATCGCAATATATATTGAAGTGGAGGATATAGAAGCGACAATCAAGAAAGCGGAAGAAGCCGGCGGCAAGTGCGTTAAGGAGAAAACTCAAATTTCACAAGAGATGGGGTTTTTCGCGCTCATAATAGATATCGAAGGCAATCATCTTGGCCTTTGGGCAAAGAATTAGCTTTTATTTAATCGTAATGGCCCAAATAACAAATCCGCGCCAAGAACAGCGCGGATTTTTTTATTCTAAATGTTTTATTATTTTTTAGCGAGATTTAATCTGTTTTTCGCGCGTTCGATTGACGCCCGAACTCTTTCGGTATCGATTTCAAGACCGGTTTTTTTCAACAGCCTTTCCCTCGCTCTTCTGAGAGATTCCTCCGCGCGTTCAATATCAATCTCGTCCGCCGCTTCGATTGCATCGGCAAGAATTGTAGCGATATTGCCTGAGACTTCTAAAAAACCGCCGGAGAGCGAATACATTGATTCCTCGCCGGCATTATCGGTAATTTCGAGTATGCCTGGCTTAAGAGCGGTTATCAAAGGGGCATGGTTTGAAAGAACTCCAAGATAACCCTCGCTTCCGGGCGCGACAATAGAACGAGCTTCCATCTCAAAAACGGTTTTTTCGGGCGTTACAACAGAAAGCTTATACAATTCTATACTCCGGCTTTCATCTTTTCGGCCTTTTCAAGGACCATTTCAATTCCACCGACCATATAGAAAGCCTGTTCCGAAATATCATCGTATTTGCCTTCAAGAAGTTCTTTGAACCCTCTGATTGTGTCCTCAACTTTGACATACTGGCCTTTAGTACCGGTAAACACTTCGGCCACAAAAAACGGCTGAGACAAGAATCTCTGGATCTTTCTGGCGCGGGCGACAATTAGTTTGTCATCTTCGGACAGCTCATCGATACCAAGAATAGCAATAATGTCCTGAAGCTCTTTATACCTTTGAAGAACTTTTTGCACGCCGCGGGCAACGTCATAATGCTCCTGGCCAACAACATTGGGATCGAGAATGCGGCTGGTAGATTCCAGCGGATCGACGGCCGGATAGATTCCCAACTCAACGATTTGGCGCGAAAGAACTGTTGTAGCATCCAGGTGCGCAAATGTAGTAGCCGGAGCGGGATCGGACAGGTCGTCTGCGGGAACGTATATAGCCTGAACGGAGGTAATCGAACCTGTTTTAGTCGACGCGATTCTCTCCTGCAACGCGCCCATCTCCGTGCCGAGAGTCGGCTGATAGCCTACCGCGGACGGCATCCGTCCGAGAAGAGCGGAGACCTCCGAGCCTGCCTGCACGAAGCGAAAGATATTATCAATAAACAGCAAGACATCCTGCCCGCCTTCGTCTCGAAAATATTCAGCCATGCTAAGTCCGGAAAGCCCTACGCGAAGGCGAGCGCCAGGGGGCTCGTTCATCTGCCCGAATACCATGCACGTTTTTGAAATAACGCCGGATTCTTTCATTTCAAGCCAAAGGTCATTCCCCTCGCGGGTCCTTTCTCCTACGCCGCAAAAAACCGAATATCCGCCATGCTCGGAAGCGATGTTCCTGATAAGTTCCATGATGATTACGGTTTTACCTACGCCTGCGCCGCCGAAAAGTCCTACTTTGCCGCCCTGGGGATAAGGCTGAAGAAGGTCGATGACCTTGATTCCTGTTTCAAAAATCGATGTTTTTGTTTCCAACTCAGAGATTTTTGGCGCGGGCCGATGAATCGGGTATCGTTTTTCATGCTTTACTTCGCCCATTTCGTCAATTGGTTCGCCAAGCAGATTAAAAACGCGGCCGAGTGTGTTTTCACCGACCGGCACTGAAATCGGGCCGCCTGTATCAAGAACCTTTGTCCCTCTAACCAAACCATCGGTAGACGAGAGAGCCACGCACCGTACAACATTATCTCCGATGTGGCTGGCGACCTCAACCACCAGATTTATCCCTTTTTCTTCATCTTTTATTGTTAAGGCGTTGTAAATGTTCGGTAACTTCCCCGACGGAAACTCGCAGTCAATTGTCGGCCCAATCACCTGAACTAATTTACCATAATTTTCATCTGCCATATCTATTCCTTTATCAATTATTAATATCTACATGGAAATTCTCTTAATTCAATGCCTCCACGCCGCCAACAATGTCGAGCAGTTCTTTAGTGATCGAGGCTTGTCGGGCCTTGTTTCTTTGTAATGTCAAATTTTCAATCATTTCGCCGGCGTTTTTGGTGGCGTTGCCCATGGCAATCATCTGAGAGCCATATTCCGACGCGAAAGCCTCAAGCAAAGCCTGTAAAATTTTAGTAACGCAATATCTCGGTACAAGGTCTGAAAAAATGCTGTCAGCATTAGGTTCAAATATGTAATCGGATACGGCGCTTTCATTGAGCGATTGTGGTTTTTCAACTGGTAAAAATTTCTCAAGGGTTATCCGATATCTTGCGGTTGAAATAAACCGGGTATAAAGAAGCTGGACCTCATCGACCTCGCCCGAAGAAAAAAGCTCCGTGACATCAGCCGCTAATTTTCGAATCCTTGCCATATCGATATTTGAAGCAAGATCGGTTATGGCAAATGAGATAGGATGAGGCTGTCTTTTGAATATGTCGTAAGCCTTTTTACCCACAATTCCAAGCGCGACAGAATCGGGCGGGGATTCTTTCAGGTAATTTGACGCGGTCCTGATAATGTTTGAATTATAAGAGCCTTTGAATCCCCTATCCGATGTAACTATCAGCAATAATTTTTTCTTCACTTCCCTTTCTTCAAAAAGAGGATGATCCAAGCCCGAGGCTGCAGACGCCAAAGATTCCAGCATTTGTTGCATTTTCAAGCCGTAGGGCCGGGCGGCCTCCACCCTTGCCTGAGCTTTGCGCAATTTGGCCGCCGCCACCATCTCCATGGCCTTAGTAATTTTTTGAGTGCTCTCGACCGATCTTATTCGGTCTTTTATGTCCCTCAAAGAAGGCATAATTTAATTCCTACCTGCTATCATATCCAATAAGACTAAAGCCTTGCTTTAAATTCCGCGCCGAATTTTGTCGCGGCGTCTTTAAGCTTTTCAATTGTATTTTCATCGAGATCTTTTTTTGACGCGATATCATGGAGGAGATCAGGATATTTCTCATTTATAAACCCGTAGAACTCTTCTTCATATTTCAAGCATGCCTTGATAGGAATATCGTCGAGGTACCCGTTGACAGCGGCCCAAATAATGGCCACTTGTTTTTCCAGGGACATCGGCACATACTGGCCTTGCTTCAGGACTTCAAGAGTCATAGCGCCCCTTGTAAGCTGCTTCTGAGTGGCGGCGTCGAGATCGGAACCAAACTGAGCGAAAGCGGCTAATTCGCGATATTGCGCTAAATCGAGTCTTAGGCGTCCCGCGACTTTTTTCATGGCCTTAGTCTGGGCATTGCCGCCGACACGAGACACGGAAATGCCAACGTTGACGGCAGGCCTGATACCAGAATAAAACAGGTTTGATTCAAGAAAAATCTGGCCGTCAGTGATTGAAATTACGTTAGTCGGGATATATGCCGAAACATCGCCCGCCTGAGTCTCGATAATAGGTAGAGCAGTAAGCGAACCGCCGCCATTTTTATCTGATAGTTTCGAGGCGCGCTCTAACAGGCGCGAATGAAGATAAAATACGTCGCCAGGATAAGCTTCACGGCCCGGAGGACGGCGCACGAGGAGCGAGAGCTGTCTGTAAGCTTGAGCGTGCTTGGAAAGGTCGTCGTATATGCAAAGCGAATGCTTACCCGTATAAAGAAATTCCTCTCCCATGGCGCAACCCGCGTATGGGGCGATAAACTGCAATGGAGCCGGCTCCTCGGCGCTTGCCACGATCACGGTTGTATATTCCATAGCTCCATGTTTTTCAAGCGTTTCAACGACTTTGACTACAGTTGAAGCCTTCTGACCTATGGCGACATAAAAGCAAAAGATATCAGATTCACGCTGATTAATTATTGTGTCGACAGCCAGGGCCGTTTTCCCGGTCTGACGATCGCCGATAATCAGTTCTCTTTGCCCCCTGCCAATCGGGATCATTGAATCGATAGCTTTCAGTCCTGTTTGTACAGGCTCTTTCACCGGCTGCCTTCCGATAACGTTCGGAGCCATAAATTCTATCGGACGATATTTATCTGTAACTATCGGACCTTTACCATCAACTGGTTGTCCCAGCGAGTTTACAACGCGGCCTATCAGCGCCTCGCCGACCGGAACCCGCGCGACTTTGCCCGTTCTTTTGACGGTATCGCCCTCTTTTATTTGTCTGTCATCGCCAAAAATAGCGGCGGATACAGAATCTTCTTCAAGATTTAAAACCAACCCGATAATATCGTTCGGGAACTCAAGCAGTTCTGATTGCATCGCGTCTTCCAAGCCCCAAATCCTCGCGATTCCATCGCCAACCTGCAGAATGGTCCCAACCGATTCCATTTCGAGTTTGGTATCATATTTTTCTATTTCCTGTTGAAGAATGGAACTGACTTCTTCAGGTCGAAATGCCATAAATGTTCCCCTTTAATAAACCTTTAACGCCAAAAGATCATGTCTTAGCGCGTCCAGCTGTTTGCGCACCGATCTATCGATAACATTATAATTTAACTGGACAATAATACCCCCCATTATTTCTTTCTTTAACTTATGTATTATCTCAACTTGTTTGCCGGTAAGAGACTCAATTTTCTCGCGCAGACGGTTTTTATAGTCATCGTCAAGATGAATAGCCGTAAAGACTTTTGCCTTGATCAGACCTTTGTGCTTTTCGAGAAGTTTTTCGAATTCCATCGCTATTTCACTAAGGTGATCCACCCTGCCTTTCTGTATCAAAATAAGCAAAAACGAAAGCAGAGACGGTGACAGTCTTGTAGTGAACAGCGTTTTTACCATAGCTATTTTATGCTCGGTCAAGACCTGAGGAGCGGATAAAAGCATAACAAATCTTTTATCCTTATCACAGAAGGATTTTAGCTGGTAAATTTCTGAAGCGATTATATCAATAGTTTCCCTTTTCAAAGAAACATTGAACAGCGCATGGGCATATCGTTTTGCTACGTGAGTATCCTTCATCCGGTCTGTTCAATCTCCTTCAGGAAATCCTCTAAAAGCCTTTTCTGTTCGGCCTCGTCGAGTTTTGTCGCGATGATTTTTTCAGCGGCCGCGATAGCCATGCCTACCATATCATCGCGCAGTTCTACGCGAGCTTTCGCCAAATCCCTCGACAGCTCTTCCCGCGATTTTTCTACGATTAAACGAGCTTCCTCACGGGCCTGTTCCCGTATCTCGGCGGCAATACGATTCCCATCGCTAACAGCCTCTTGAATCTTGCTTCGGGCCTCCGCCTCAATATCCCTGAGCTTGGCGTTGTAATCATCAAGGAGACTCTCAGCGTCCGACCTGATTTTTTCCGCGCTGTTGATATCGCCGATGATCTTTTCTTTGCGATCATCGAGCATTTTCAGAAGCGGTTTCCAGGCAAAAGCTTTTAATATCCAGACAGTAAGTAGGAATCCTATAATCTGAGTTACAATCAGGCCCCAGTTGAGATCCAAAGAATGGGCTATATCTCCCATAGTTCTTCTATCTCTACTTAATCAGGATCACGGTTACCAAGGCGTAAATAGTGAGGGCCTCGATAAAAGCGGCGCCGATGATCATGGCGGTTTGAATTTTTCCAGCGGCTTCCGGCTGGCGTCCAATGGCTTCCATTGCCGAACCAACTGCTCTGCCAAGGCCGAGACCGGAACCGAGAGCGGCTACGCCCACCGCCAACGGCAAAAGAAATCCTACTGCTGTATTTTGGTCCATTATTCCTCCTTATTAGTGATTTTCTTCTTCGTTATGTGTCATCAATGAAAAGTAAATTGTTGCAAGCAAGCTAAAAACCAGCGCCTGTACAAAGCTGGTCAGAATTGCCAGAAATATAAATGGTATATGCAGCGGCAAGCCAATCGGCAGCTTAGTAAAGCTCAGAATGGCAACTCCGAGGGTCGCGAAAATCGCCAGTAGTATATCCTCACCGTAAATATTTCCGAAAAGACGCAGCGAAAGCGACACCGGCTTGGCAAGTTCGCCGATTATATGCAAGGGAAAAAAGAGCGGAACAAGGCACCATTCAATAAACGATTTCGGCGAGCCCGCCATATGGTGCATGTACCCGATAACGCCGAGGTTTCTTATTCCCGAATACTGTACGTAAAGAAAAACACATATAGCCAGAGCTAATGTCGTATTGAGCATCGAGGTTGACGAAAACATCCCTGGAATCAACCCCATAATGTTCATACAGAAAATATAAATAAAAAGAGTTCCCAAAAAGGGCACGTATTTGCGGCCCTGTTTACCCAAAATAGTTTCAACCATGCCCGCGAGACTTTCGACAATCCACTCCATAAGATTTTGAGCCGGCCCCGGTATAAGCGATCTTTTTCGAAAGGCGGCAAAAGCCAATAAAGATAAAAACAATGCTACCACGATGGAATAAATAACGATTCTATAATCAAATAACAATTGAGTCAGCGGAGTATGGAAAACATGGTTGGCAATTTCGATCAAATTCGGAAATTCCGGCGCGTGCTCGGCGGCCTGTTCCCCCCCGTGTTCGACAGCATGCGCAAGCGTGTCGGCAACGCTGTGAGAAACATTTTCGGAAGTATTTATATTTAGAAGAATGGCCGCGATAGCTCCGGTCATGCCTGAGTTTCCACGTTGCTTATTTTTCTATCCAAATTTAAAATGCCCCGGCTTATGCTCTTGAGAGTGGATACAATTAAAATCCCGAAAAAGCCCCATAACAGCCCGCCAACCGATAAATATTCCCATTTAAGCAGAAAATATCCCAAACCGTAAAGCACCGGTATTTTGAGAAACAGAATAATCAACCCCAACTTTATATGACGTTTTCCCTGTTTAACCAGGCTGATTATTATATATTTGATAGCCCATAGATTCAAGACGCTCCAAACAACTCCAATTAGAACAGACAGCCCAAAACTAATGCTGAAATACAGCATAAGAAACGGAGCGGATAACACCGCGAAAACCAATGTTGTTTTAATTACTCTATCAATAAACTCTAAGCCCAAATCAACTGTCGCCTTCTTTGATTATTTTCATAATTATTCTGTATGCTTCCACTCCACCGGCGGCCACTCCCAAAAGGAGGAAAATCATCATCAAAATTCTTGAAGTCCCCAACAATTTGTCAAGGTAAGTTCCGAGAAAATACCCTACTGAAGGGGCTGCCAACATAATAAGCGGAATTGTTGTCGCCAAAGCAACTTGCCGGTACCCTTTAACCCGATCATCAGACGGTTTGGGCTTGCGATTGCCTAACGACATTCTTTCCCGCCAAAAACAGTGCGCAAATAAGACATAATATTACGGGGTGTCAAGTGGAAAAATTAACAATATCCATATTTTTCTATCTTAATTCTCAAGCTTTTTGGGAGCTGGCCCATCATAGGAATAATCGGAAATTCCCAGCTTCCTCATCGGTTTTTCGCGGGTCTTTTCCTCGTGAGCTTGAGCGATTAATCCCACAGTTCTGGAAATGATGAAAAAGCCTTTTCCGAGCCTCCAATTGAAACCCATATCAGAAATTACCGCTCCAATCGCGCCATCAACGTTAATGGGCAAGGCTTTGCCTTTTTCCGCGAAAGATTTCTCAATCGCTTTTGCAAGAAGTTGATGTTTTCCGGAAAAATTCAACTCTTCCGCTAATTCAAACAGACGAACAGTACGCGGGTCGGTTTTGTGGAGGCGATGGCCAAATCCGGGCATTCTCATTTTTTTTGATTTAATATCAGCTAATAGTTCATGCGCAATTTGGGAAGGCTGCCCTTCTTTTACGGCCCACTCTTGCAGAATCCTCGCGCATTGTTCAATTGCTCCGCCATGAGTTTCACCGATTGTCAGAATACCTCCCGCGACGGCGGCGTTTAACGGATTACCGCCCGATATTACCGTCCTGGCCGCAAGCGATGACGGCGGAGTTACGCCATGATCGATTGAACTTGTCAGGATCGCGTCCATCATTCGGCCTTCGGCTTCATTGGGCAATTCGCCTTTAAGGATCAAATAGGCGACTTCGGTAAAACTTTTCCGTCCCATCAGCTCGACAATATTATACCCTTTTATTCGTATTTCACCGGGAGCGATACTTGTTATATTTGTTTTCGGCTTATCTTCAGACATATTCCAAACCTTACCTTTCGGACATTACTTTATTAAACTTGGAATTATAACGGGAATGATAATAGAGTCAAATAAAATCTATTTTTTATTTTGGACTTTTATTTTCGCGTCAATTAACTGCTTATGGGTAAGGCCCAGTAGAAAAGAGAGTTTGTGGATCAGGGAGTCCTCGCGGCCGCTAAGTTCGCCGTCAGAGAAAACCAGGCGCCAGATCTCTTCCAAAACCAGCATCCTATTTTTCAGCGAAAAATTCTTTTTGATTATATTGGTGAAACCATAAATATCAATGCTTCCCTTAATTTCCTCTTCCGCTATTTCGATCAATTCGCGCGCTTCATCAGTATTGAGATTGAACCTGTCTTTAAGGAGATCGATAATATGGTCCCTTTCATCTTCAGTAAAATCGTCATCGGCATTAGCCATTTCAACCAGAATGGCGCAGGTCGCAATTTTTATTTTTATATTGATATCAGCCGAGCTGATAACTTCTGTTTGTTTATTTTTGGCAAGTAATTTTTTTAAAAATGAAACCACTACAATATCCTCACTTAAAAAGGGCCGCCGAAACAAGCGGCCCTTCGAAATTCAATGTTATTTCTTATTTTGTTTTTGAAGATTTTCCGCGGTTATTGAGTCGATTAATACTCGAATCAAATGAGTTAATTCCCTTTTCATGGTTTTTGCCGATTGATGTTGTCGAGACAGGCGGGCAGTCCTGACAAGGCACGGGCGCCGGGCCGCCCTTAAAATAGGCAACCATATAGGTAACATCGAGACCATTAAAAAAGCAGGAATTGTTAACATCGCCGGAAACAAACCACGTATTGCCCGGCGTGCATTCACATTCATAACCGGATGCCGGGCCGCCTTTAAAATAAGCCACCGCAAAAGTAACATCAAGGCCGTTGAGATCACCGCTGTTGTTTATATCGCCTGCAATATAATCACATCCGCTCAATGTGCTGACATTGAATGTAACGGCTATATCAACGCTGGGAGATACAGGATCATTGGAATCCAGGTATAGATTCCCCGTATAGATACCCTCCGGCAAATCGGACGAGTCGAAGGTAATAGTCGCGTTAATCGACTCATTGGGCTGGACTATCCCCGATACGGGGGAAGCGCTTAGCCAGTTGGTTGGAGCGCTGATTTCAATGGCTAAATTATCCGTTAAATACTGAGCGTCGAACGCAATCTCCAGGCCGATAGAACCGTCATCATTCTGAATACCGACAGTTGACGAATTATCAGGAGAGTTAATATCCTGATACTGGATGTAAATCTTGTTATTGGAAAGCAAAATTATCTGGAAAGTGTATGGGCCGCCAGTTCCATAATGCGGTACCGCTACCCACGAGTAAATGGCAGTATCGGCGTTATTTGAATAATAATACGCCGATCCGCTACTGCTAAAGCTCAGGTCATCCCACATTGGCGCGATTAAGTTGTAAGGACCATCGGAATCCGGAATGCTCTGGTTTAAATACGCTGTTGCCGTGGATGTAAAAGAGAGAAAGCCATTGGTGCAAAACCTGATTGAATTAAAAATATTGCCGTAGAACTCAAAACCGAATCCAATAGGAAACGGTCCGACATTTGTATCATCGCCAATACCTGTAATAGGCGTACCGATTCCGGTAATATCAACCCAGTTATAGGCCGGGCCTCCGGGATCATTGGAGTCGATCCATTCATAGCCAAAAGCATCCGGACCGCCATGATCGAGTATGACCGGCGGATAAATCGGTTCCGCCTTTGATCCGCGCTTGTTGGCCGCAGGATGAAATCCGATTGGCGATCTGCTTCTAACATTATTTTCTATTGGATCAGCATCATGGAGCGAGGTAATTTCCGGTTCATTTGTCGCGGCGTAAAGATCAAAATATAAGGGCCCGGCGCCATTATTTGTAATCTCAAGTTCTCTTGTCGCAACCTCGCCGGGAGAAGCTGACACATTGAATGATGCCGGATTGTAAGACATATTTGGCGGAGCCTGCGGAATATTATTAATCAGAGCAACGTCGTCAATATACCATCCGGGGCCGTTAATATAGCTGTCCGAGGCAAAACGCCATCTAATTAAGATAGCATCGCCAACATATTCCGAAAGGTTGAATTCAACCTGCTCCCAACCACTGATACTGCCAGTAAACCCGGGTTCATTCAGAGCGGAAACATCCTGATGCGGATAGCCGTTCAAAGGAGTAATTAGCTCCCAATTAGAACCGCCATCAGTAGAAATAGATACATTACCACCGTCCCAGTTTTGCTCAACGTTGTACCAATGGTAAAACGTGAAACGGGCTTCCGGCGAATGAACTTGAAATGGCGTACTTATCAAATTATCGTTACAATTTAAAGGATAATCTCCTGATAGATTGACGCCCCAAACATTAACGCCAAAATATGCTCCGGGCGGGCCATACGTCGGCTCGCCCCACTGCCAGTTTCCGGAGCCGGCATATCCGCCGTTATTATATTCGAAAGATTCAGCTGTTGTTAAAATAAATTGAGTGGAAAGAGAATAGCCGCCGACGGCTGTTAAATCCAGATCAAAAACGACAGAGTGTCCTTGCGGAAACAAACTGTCCGCAGCTATAATGAAAACATCCGACGAGTTATCCCCGCTTCCGCCGGGGGCAAGATCGCCAAACACACCGCTATTGTCAGATATGGAAACAAAATCATCATTTTCAGAAATAGTACCCGCGACATCTGCGGCCTCTCCTGTGCCGCCATTCAGAACGGTCATTATTAGTTCAGCCGTTTCGCCCGCCTCAAGGATTCCGTTGCCGTTTCCGGAAGCGTCATTAATAACATAGGCGGCAAACTGCAAGTCAGGAGCATGCACGGAAAGGCTGAAGTTACTTGTCCAATTTTCAAGACCGGCCACAATCTGAACCTGAAATGGAATTAGATGCTGATCGGGAGCATCGGCAAATACTTGAAACTCAAAAGCCCCAGCGATACTTACTCTTCCAAAATCGCCGGCGATTATGCCGTAAGCCTCTACAGTATCCGTAATAGTAACATATTGATCGGAGGTCGATAAAACCGCTATGACATTAAAAGCCGTATCCGGTCCCACGTTTTCCAATTGCATGTCCAATAAAATGTTTTCGCCAAAATCTATAAGGCCGTTGTTGTTTCCTGCAGCATCATTGACAGCGCATGAATCAAAAACAACATAAGGTCCGGAGGGAGCGATAACCTGAATCGGAGCTTCGTACGGCAATTTATTAAACGCCGTTACGGTGAGAGTAACTGTTTCCCCGACTGGAAGCTGCCCGGCAATATCAATTGTCGCATTGCCGCTCGAATCTGCGTAGGCCGAACCATAAGAAACGCCATTATGGTAAAGCGCGCAGAGCGCCCCTCCTGCGCCGGCAATAACATTAAACTGCGATATTGTAAATACAACGGCGTTGGAATGATTAACACTCATCGAAACAGGATCTGTTGTGAATATCTGCAGTGAAGGATCGCCAAAAATATGCCAGGTATCATACATCTCCACGCCGGCAGCGCCATTGAGATCGATCATGAAGCATGATCCATTAAAACATATACCGCCAACCGTTGTTTTGGTCTCGGCGACAAGAAGATCATTACATTCATCCTGCGCGTCCATTGGCGGGTTCCAGGATTGGTTAATCGAGGACATATAAGCGGCAATTGCTCCAGCCGGCTCATTATTGTAAGTTGCCCTCAACCAGGCCTCCGCGAAACACGTATATCCGTCAAACTCACCGTTGACACAGGCAACGCTGATTAAAAGCGGGAGGAAGCCGGTATTGGATAGTGAATTTACATTGGAATTCGAAAAGCCGGACGTAACCCATGATGTTCTGCTTCCATGTCCGCAATAATTAATGATACCGCGTCCGTTATTTACAGCCAGAGATACTTGTGAAGCATTAGCGCCCGGATCATAAATTTCATCCACGAGGGAATAATTATAAGACAAAAGGTCATTGCGAATATAGCCCATGTGCTGGTAATCATATTCGCCATGATGCCCAGGGCCTTGATCGGAAGCTATGCCTACCGCCTGGTTGTGCCAAATACCGGATTGAGGAAATCTCTCATAATTTATGGTCCTGTTTACCTGAGTTTCAACCTGGCTAATATTTTCGGCGGAGAACCTGCCTATAAAAATATCGGGATAATTATCGTTACCGGCAACCTTGGCGTAGCTGGGATCAGATGAGCCGCCCGAGGCGTAAGGCGAGGCCACCTGCGCGCCGTCCCCGACAAGAAGTACATACGCGAGATTTGTCGAATCATAAAACGCCTGAATGAAATTATCGATAAGATTAACGCTATTGCCTATTGTGGAAATATCGACGATTGTAGTTTTAATTCCTTTTTGGTTTTTCCAATTCACAAAAGGAAGCATAGCGCTACGGAAAGCATCGTGTGTGATAACAAGCAGATCACCTGCTTCCATTACGGGCGCGTAAAGCAAGAGGCCTTTGTTATAATTAATAAACCGTCTTTCGTAAATCATGTTGAAATCAGAAGTTGTTTTGGCAAACGGTTCTTCTCTGCTTAAGATATTTACCGATCCCGGACCATCATTGTAAACTTCGACCGTAACTGAATTGTAAACCCTCAGAGTTTTTAAAGCATGATTATACTGGAAAGCGTAAAGCTCTATCACCGTTCCGCGGAAATCACGCAAAATATACGGGTCGCGCAATGCGGCAAGCTCGCTCGGGTTCCACTGATTCGATTCGTATAAAGGCCCGAAAGTAAAGGCGATATCATCAGGGTTTATGTCCCTGTACAGGTTTCCTTTCGATGGCGCCACAGGAGTCGATTTGAATTCGATATATTCTGATTCCAATACCCTTATATTGACTTTCGCGCCATCCGGAATAATTATGCTTCGGCAGACGCGCGGAAGAGCAGGTTCTCCTTCATTCAAAGAAACGCTTTCCCCTGGCAAATCAATGTTGAAATAAGTTTCCGTACCGATTCTGACGGGGATTTTGGTGAAACCTCCGATGTCAAATCGCACAACTGTGCGGGAATTATCCGCCTCCAGAACTGTAACCTTAACGTCGTCGCCTATTGTCCCCAGATCAACATGTTGCGCGGCATATAAAATCGTAAACGGCGCAATTAGAATGAAAACCGATCCCAATAACGTCTTCATACTCTAATTCCTCTCATATTTTTCAAGTTTTTTCTCTTCATAATAAACAATCCGCGAAGCGCAGAAATTCCTTATTGTCGCATATTTTTAATTAACCATGCTGAAACCAACTTAACCTGAAGCAGGTTATTCTGTTATCAGCCAACAAAAATAGCTCAACAAATAACAATATAAGGCAAATTTACTAAATCGTCAAGCCTGTAAAAATAATATGCCAAGGCAAAGTAGAAATATCCTATTATTAGCAAGATAGAAATGTCCTAATTTTGTCAATTGATCCTTATTATATGGATATTTAAAATCAAACTGTCAATTTGAAGATAAATTCATAGATAAGAGTAGATTGCTGATTTTATTGAACCACTACCTCGGCATTAGTTAAAATCAGATTGCCAATATCAGAATTCTCCGCGCCTTCCTCATCAATAATGAAAACATTTTGATACTGAACGCTTGTTGTTCCTGCCGCTACCGCGGAGAAAGTGATCTCGAAAAGAGTCCCGCTTCCTGATACATTGTCATCGCCTTCGGTCTGTGTCCGGCCGAGGCTTACGCTAACGCCGTCTGAAATTGTATTAGAGAAATTCAAAACTCCGCTGCCCAAAAGACCTGTTTGCGGTATTGTCAGAGACTCAAAAGATAAAATCGTTGAATCAAAAGCGAGATCAAATGCAACCGCAAAGAGGCCCTCGACTGAATTGATCGAACCAGTCAAAGTAATATTCTCGCCCGGACCAATAGCGCTGGATTCCGGCGCAAGGTTTATATAAAAGGTTTCATCGACAGGCGGCGGATCTGACGATTTATCGCAGTCGCAACCGGAAAAAGATATTAGAATTAACATCAGGCTGAATATTAATAAGTACCTCATTTGAAGCTCCGCTATTTAAGCAAGATCATTTTCCTAACAGTCTTGTCGTCCGTTGTTTCCAGGCGATAGAAATATAGTCCGCTGGCGGCCTGGCGGCCGTATCTGTCGCGCCCGTCCCACTCCGCGACAAATCTCCCCGCTGGCTTTACCTCGTCAATTAATGTTATAATTTCCTGTCCCAGCAAATTATAAATAATTAGCTGAATTTGGGATTTGATTGAAACTTCATATTCAATTGAAGTCCTGCTATTGAATGGGTTGGGAAAATTCTGTGCTAAAACAAAAGTATTAGGAACTGAAAGATCAAGAAGATCTTCAAGATATAATTTAATAAAATATTGCGGCCCGCTTGTTGAATTTCGAACTTCATCGTAAATTTCGCGCAGTATGGCCTCATGCGGAGCCATATTAATCACATTTCCCGGAGGAGCGGACAGATTTGTTCCAACATGCAACGATCCCCAATTCAAGAGTATCGCCGGAAAATCCCGAATATCCACGCTGCCGCTGCCGTCAGCGTCAGCGTATGTTGCGGCTGGCGCCACCCATAACGGCACCGCGGCCGGCGACCATTGGTATCCGATTCCATTGCGAGGGCTGCCTGTTTCACTCCAGTAAGCCGCCAGGGGCAGAATGTCCTGTTCTTCTATAACACCGTTATTGTCCAGATCTCCGGGAAAGACGTAGACAATATTCTCGCCAGACAATGAAGTGTCATAAGCTACGGAACCAGCGTAATCGTACGCTATATTATAATATGGCGAAACTCCCGAAACTGTCGGGATAATAATTATATTATCGTATATATTCCAATTGTACCAATCCATCGCGCCGATACCTGTATTCGGATTTACGGCCAAATCGAGCCATTCACTGCCGGCGGCGGAATAGCCCAGAACCGCGGTATGCCACCCGGGACCGGTAATATCATCGCCGTCAAACGTGATTGACAGGCCTCCCGGATTTTGCCCAGTCTGAACCACTATATAATTCGCGCCAAGGTGTTCGGGCGAATTGGAAAACCCGCCTATGGAATGGGGAGTTGAATCGGGTTGACTGATATATCCGGTTTGAGCGACTGCCGGAAAGGAGGCCCCCTCGCTGTAGTATAAAGCGGGATTGGCGCGGATATCCGTATGATAATTCCAGGCGGAAAATTCCAGAAAAGCCTTGGAAAGGGTCGTTGAATATTGAGCAAGCGTATTATTAGCGGCAACAAGGGTATTATACCCCGGCACCGAGGCGCATCCCTCCCAGATTTGCCTGACGATATCAGGACCATACTTTTCAGTTAAAAATATCGGCCAAACGGCGGACGCGTAGGGATGAAAAGCGCGCGGGTTGCCCAGATCGTATGAGAACGTTCCCAGATTCATCCAGGGGTAGTTGAAGAAATACGGCAGATAATTGATATAGTCATTAAGGCTGTCATAAACGATTTCCTCGGCCCAGACGGCGGATGCCTCCAACCACCAGGGTTTATAGGTGTCAGGATTGCCAACGTCGTCGTAATCAAATTCAAGAGCGTCATAACCAAATTGAATGGCATGGAAAAACTCGTGCGCGGCGGTTACTCTCACGGCTTCCAGGGGATT
Source organism: uncultured Ignavibacteria bacterium (assembly GCA_964556975.1). Lineage (GTDB taxonomy): Bacteria > Zixibacteria > MSB-5A5 > UBA10806 > UBA10806. The sequence goes on along the minus strand of CAZKYQ010000020.1, from coordinate 8,726 downwards.
ATTTTGGTAAGAAGTCCCTAAAAAATCATTTTCCAACTCTATAAAACTTGAAATCTGATACTGTCCCGCAACGCCCTCCGGCATAGTAAATCCATAATATCCGGGATTTAGATTTACAACATAAACATCGTAACGGTTATCACCTCCGCGGCCGTTATCGGCGGGCGGCAGATTAAAGCCCATTTTACCAAGATTAACGGCGCCTGTTTCCATGTCAATAACGTAATCGAATATTTCGGCTATTCTATTTATATAATCAGGTACGCCGTCGGCGGGAAGGGTGTCAATACCGGCCTCATACGACGCATGCGATCCGGTATCGGCGTAATGCACGAGAACATTCGCACCGCCGAAAGATAAAGGCAGGTAATCAGGACGGGTTTCGAGGGCGCTTGAAGGCAGTTCGAAACCATAAGATTTCATGCGGTTTATCGCGGCGGTTACGGGCGTACCGCATTTGGGCGCGGGTATATCCAGATCGGATAATGGCAGAGGAACGTCTCCCTTAATTTCAGCCAGTTTATTTTGAAAGAATGCTACGGCATCTTCAAGCGGTTCGGCGTATACAAACCGAGGAACAGTAATTAGTATCGCCAAACCCAAAAATAATGTTTTTCTCATCGGTTTTTCTCAAGAGATATTACAGCCATTATTGATAAATTACGCTCCCTCATTTTCTAATTATATCTATCGGAAACGGTTTTGTTAAGTTAAAAAAGAAAAATATATGTTTACCGCCCAAAATTCCACGATTAAAGAAGATTGCCAAGCAGGCGCTTGGCAACCAGATGAAAAAAGATATTTTCGCCTGAAATTAAATATTTAAAAAAAAGCGGCGGAGGCCAAATAACCCCGCCGCTTTGAGCAATCAAAATTGAAGAGTCTTAGAACTTGCTGAATTCCTTGTCGTCAAGAGCTATTACTGCTTCGTTCTTATCAGGCGTGTTGCCGCCATCTCCACCCCAAGCATCTTTCGGCGGGGCCGAGGCGGTATGAACCGGAGCATGCTGTGCTACCGGCGTTGCCAATCTGCTACTTTGGGCCAGTTTGAAACGCGCGATCATTTGCTTAAGTTGCGCGGCCTGACCGGAAAGTTCCTCGGACGCTGACGCGCTCTCTTCCGCACTGGCGGTATTCGATTGGGTAACCTGGTCAATCTGTGTTAAGCCGTCATTGACCTGCGTTATGCCCTGGGCCTGCTCGTTGGACGCGCTGGCGATCTCGCCCACAAGGTCGGTGACCTTGGCAATACCGGTTACTATCTCCTCAAGGGCCTTGGCCGTAGCGTTGGCTATCTCGGTTCCGTTTTCAACCTTCTTTGTAGAACCTTCGATCAATTCGGTGGTCTCGCCCGCCGCTTTGGCGCTTCTCTGGGCGAGGTTTCTGACCTCTTCCGCTACAACGGCAAATCCTTTGCCGTGTACTCCCGCCCTGGCGGCCTCTACCGCGGCGTTTAACGCCAACAGGTTGGTCTGGAAAGCTATCTCATCGATGACCTTGATGATTTTGCCAATCTGCACCGAAGATTCGTTAATTTCGCCCATAGCGCCAAGCATCTGCTGCATCTTCTCGTTGCCATCATCCGCGGCAGTGCGGGAAGCGGCGGCAAGCTGGTTTGCCTGCGTGGCGTTGTCAGCGTTCTGCTTGGTTTGAGAAGCCATCTCGGTCATGGATGACGTTATCTCTTCAAGCGAACTGGCCGATTCTGTGGCACCCTGCGAAAGAGCCTGGCTAGAATCAGAGACCTGCCCCGAGGCGGAAGCCACCTGTTCGGCTCCCACGGTAACCTGCGATAATGTATCATTCAATGACGCGAGCGTGTCATTGAGGGCGTTCTTCATAATGGCATGATCGCCCTTGTAGTTGCCGGTAACTGAAACCCCAAGATCTCCCTTGGCCATTTCTTTGAGACATCCGACAGCTTCATTGACAGGCTCGATGATATTCTTAATTGTTTCATTCACGCCTTTAACAATCTCACGATAGCTGCCCTCATACTGGCTTTCGTCACCGCGAGCATCCAGTTTGCCTTCTACCGCCGCGTTAGCGAGCCGGCCGGTTTCGTTGATTAGGCCGTTCAGCGCGTCTATGCATTGGTTGAGGTTGTTCTTGATCTCGTTGAAATCGCCATGATACTCATCGGTGATCTTCTCGGGAATGTCGCCCTTGCTGATACGGTCAACATACTCGGCGGTAACATTGATCGGGGCCACAAAAGCGTTGATCAGCTCATTGATGCCGCCAACCAGTTCGCCCCAGCCGCCGGCAAACTTATCGGCCGCTCCGCGGGTATCCAGCTTGCCGTCATTGATCGCTTCAATAAGACCGTTTGTCTCTTTAAACAGGCCGTTCATGACTTCCACACAGGCGTTGAGGTTGTTTTTGATTTCGTTGAAATCGCCATGATACTCATCGGTGATCTTCTCGGGAATGTCGCCCTTGC
>CAZKYQ010000020.1:0-6183 GCA_964556975.1 uncultured Ignavibacteria bacterium | reverse complement strand
ACTCGGCGGTAACATTGATCGGGGCCACAAAAGCGTTGATCAGCTCATTGATGCCCTGAAGCATTAGCTTGTCCTGACCTTCAAACTGGTCCACTCTTGCGCGTTCGTCAAGTTTGCCATTGACGGTAACGTTTACCAGCCGCTCAATCTCTTCAAAAACAGCAGTATTGCTTGTTTTTGACTTTGACGAGGCAGCTGAATCATTCTTTTTTGTTTCTCCGGCCATAGTATTTTTCTCCTTGTGTTTAAATGGTTTTACGTTGTATTAACTTGGAACGTTTTCCATCGCCATTGGCGCGCCGATTTCGACGCTTTTGAATATTTGTCCTCCCTTTACCACCTGTTGAAACAAGCCGCTAACTTCAGCAGGCATCTTTTGGGTTTGCTCTGTTATCAGAAAGCCCCCTTCACGCAGAGCCGAATGGAACATCCGGATAACATCCCCTCTTTGTTTTTCATTGAAGTGAAGGAGTACATTCTTGCATACGACAAGGCCAAAACCTGTACGATTTGGCTTCAATGACAGCAAATCGTGGCGGACGAAAGTGACGCGCGATCTTATCTCATCGACAAGCCTGTAATGGCCAGGGTCATCGGTTTGGGTGAAATACTTCTGCCGAATTTCCGAGGGGATCCGCTTAATTTCCCCCTCGGGATAAACACCCGTGGAAATTATCTTCCCAAACCGATCGGAATTGTCAATATCCGACGCATAGATATTCACGTTTCGAAATAAGAAATGAGACATATTTTCTCGAAACATGATTGCTATGGAGTAAGGTTCCGGCCCATGAGCACAGCCTGCATCCCATATATTTATATACCTGGAACCTTTCAGCGCCGACAACGCGTGCTCTATGATCAAGTTAAGAGTCTGCATATCTCTGAAAAAATAGGTAAAAGCCATGTTTCAAATCCTCACATTCATCTTATTAGACTGTTTCCTTTTCATTCCTTCTTCTTATCTTATGGTATGTAGTGGCTATCGTAATGCGAGAGGCGGCTCTATATGGGGAATATTCCTGATTTTTGGGTTCAAAAAACCTTAGACCGCAACTAATTGATAATTATGAGGTTATGAAGGTTGAAGCGATATTTTCGGTGTTAAAGCGGAGTAATACCTTCTCTAATGGCGTATTTTGTTAACTCCGCAACAGATCGACAGTTAAGTTTTTTCATGATCTGCTGGCGATGGGTATCGGCGGTTTTAACTGAAACAGATAAATTCGACGCAATCTCTTTTGTACTATTGCCTTCCGCGATTAACTGCAGAACTTCGCGTTCACGCGGTGAAAGAGGTGAAACGCCTGATGTTTCATTTGCCGATAATTTCTTAATGTAATCGTCAACCACAATTTCACCAATTTCGGGGCAAAGATAATTGCGGCCTTCCATTACGGCACGGATAGAACTGGTCAATTGTTGAAAAGCGGAGTTTTTCAGGAGATAACCGCTTGCGCCCGCTTTCAGCATTTCGGCCACAAATCTTCTGTCCGAATGCATGGATAGGGCTATAACCTTTACATCGGGCGATTCCGCGCGAATTTGCCTTGTCGCTTCGATTCCATTAAGATCTGGCATAGCGATATCCATTATGACGATATCAGGCTGTAGGTCCCGTACGAGCCTGACCGCGGTTCGGCCATTATCGGCCTGGGCTACTACTTCTAAATTACCCTGCTTTTCAAGAAGAGAGCAAATCCCTTCGCGCAAGACCTGATGATCATCAGCCAATACTATTTTAATACTCATTAATTTTCTCCGGTTTATTCGCCTTGATTTCCCGAATAGGCACAACAAGCGTAAAATCACTTCCTTTTCCGGGTTTCGATTTTATTGCGAGCTTTCCTCCAAGGTGGTTCAACCTCTCTTTAATCGAAAACAGGCCAAATCCTCCATGGCCGTCAGCTTTAATATTGGTATCGGGATTGAATCCGATTCCATCATCAATAACATTCAGTTTTATGCTATTGCCGGTATTTGACATAACAATTTTTACTTTCTTTGCCCGGGCATGTTTCGCGACATTTATCAGAAGTTCCCTGACAGCCTGATAAATCGGGCCCAGTAAGTCGTTATTGACCGACATAGTCTTTTCATCGTCCTCAAAAACAAATTGGATATTGTGCTGTTTTTGGAACTGCTCTCCCAGCCATTCCAGCGCCGGGCTCAATCCGAGTTCGTAAAGCATAGGCGGGCTGATTTCAAATGTTAAAGAGTAAGTATCTTTAAGGGTCTGGTCAATCAAGCGCAAAACCTCCTCATGATCTTTCCCATAATCACCTGGCGAAAAATGGCCTGTAAGAATCTCCAGCTTCAGTTTTGCAACGGCAAGATTTTGCCCGATACGATCATGCAATTCACAGGCTATTCGACGCCGCTCTCTATCCTCAATATCAGCAATCTCCGATGCCAAGGACCGTAGCTTCGCATGGTAAACTAAAAGCTGCTCCTCGGCTTCTTTGCGATCAGTAATGTCGACAGATACGCCCATAACGCCAACCGGGCTGCCATCTACAACCAGCGGTTTTCTGGTCGTCTGAAACCATCTTTCGGAACGGTCGGGCATTGCGAATGACTCCTCGCGAATAAACTGCAGTTGTTTACAGTCAAGCACCTCTTTATCGTTTGCCATTCGTTTTTTGGCCGCAAGACATTTTTCTTTTACGCCTTGGGCAAGTTCCAAATCAGTTTTTCCCAACATATCGGAACCTGCCATCCCAAATGTCTCGGACATAGCGCTATTAACCAGAAGATATTCACCGTTAATGTCTTTCAGGAAAACCGAAGCGGGAATCGTATCGAGCACCCAGCGCATTATTGCTTCTGTTTTTTGGGCAGTATTATTCGGTAATACGTTTTTTGGAAGTTTTGTACTTTTCATAGCTAAGAAAATCCTTTTAAGTATATAGAATATATCGACTTTTCGGCTTGCTATTTTAGCGCGGAATTTATTAAAGCCTACTTTTCTGTTTCCTGCCATCTATAATTATAATATTTTTTTCTTAAATATGGAATAAATACATATCCAATAAAAGAAACCGGCCCAACCTGCCAATCCGAATGTCTTATAAGTGTATCTAAGGTTATAAATATAATCTGCTCGCCAGTTAAGATTTTGGTTTAATAGAAGAGTTATTACGAAAGCAAAAATGACAGCGATTACAAATCCTGTTAGCCAGAAAACAAATTTCCCGGATGAACTTCTGGCAGATTTTAAAATCACCGGTTTAGGAACAAGTTTGAATTTGATAATATATAACGGCAGAAAAATCGCCCCGAACAGCGTGCTTAAATGCTGGGCTATAATGTGATTGGGAACCGTCATTCCTAAAATAGTCGATTTTTGGAGTAAAAACGGGATCATTTGCGCGATTTCACCTCCGGCATGGGTGAACGAATCCCAGGCAAAATGACTTAACGCGCCAATTAGCACCGAAATAATCAGAACGAGCCATGAGCGGACATTGCGGATTTTAAATTCCGAGACCGCCAGCCCGGAGAAAATGCGGTCAAACGGCCGGGGAAGGTTTAAGATCGCATGATATTTGAATAATTTATGAAACGCGAAAGCAAAGGCCACGCCAATTGGAAAACAAAATATAAAAAGCCCTGTCCAGGAATGGCTGTAACCTCTTTCGGTCGTATTGAGAATCAGGAAATACAATAAATCCGGCGACATTGCCCCCGCCATTAGCCCGGTAAGCGAGAACCAGCGGGGCCAGATATGTTTTAAAGGCAAAATGACGGCGGGATGTGATGTTGTAAAAGGCATAGCTTATTTATATCATATTATTCCCTTTTGGTTCAATTTAAATTAACGGGGCGTTTATATCGGGAAATCAAAACGACGATTATTACCGCAATCCTGTTCATTTTAAAAACATCATCTTACGGCGTATTGAAATATTATCTGTTTTTAGAATATAGAAGTAGAGCCCGGACGATAATTCGGACAGGTCAACAGCTATGCTGTGCCGCCCGGCCGGAACTATGCCTGAAACCGGCTCCAACAGTTTTCTGCCGAGGATATCATAAACCGATATGGTAACGTCTTCATTTCGCGGAACATCAAACTCGATTGTAGTGGAACTGTTGAAGGGGTTGGGATAGTTTTGTTTTAGAATATAGTTTTGCGGTAAGCTGGATTCCTCATTATTTATACCAGTTACGTTATCAACGAAATTATAGTTTTTAGTATGTAAATTATCATGAGACTGCATGGGCCACTGGTCCGGCGGGCCCGTGGAATCGGGAAAAACGTAGAGCTCAACATAACTGGTGTCTATGGGATCAACGGGCAAAAGATATACCTGGCTATGAACGGCCACATACATCCTGTGGGTGGCGCCGTCATAGGCGAAAGTCGGCGCACGCCAGAACATTGAGCCTTCAACTTCCAGTGGAAAACCGGGCAACGGTTGTCCGTTATGATCTACTCCGAACAAAAAGCCATACCCTGCGTAAACCGTTGAATCATGTCCCACGGAATCAAAATACAGCCTGTTATTATCCCAGAAGATTTCACAATCTCTATCGCCATCGATATCCGCCATAATAATATCGGAATGGGCCCTTGCGCTTCTTCCTTCTGGATCAACAAAGTTTGTAGGCCAACCTGGAAGCGCAAAACCATCGCTATCCAAAAAATAGGTGAAACTTCCGGCGGCAAATCCCATCTCAAGAGTTCCGTTATTGTCAATATCTCCTACGGTCGGAGATTGAGCCGGGAAGCGATTGGGCAAGAAATACGGCCAACCGGTTCTAATATCGCCTGTATGCTCATAGATTGCCGCAAAACCGCTTATATTGCCAATATTGTTATCATCGCCCGTTACCAATATTTCAAGATAGCCGTCCTGATCGATATCGGCCAATGTTGGCCCGAACCACGGTTGATAAAACCAATCATCGTCAAAAATATGAATTGGGAATCCAAGCTGAGTTGTTCCATCGTATCTATAGGCGTAAATATCCTTTTCGCCCCTAACCAAGAATTCAAGATAGCCGTCCAGGTCTAAATCTCCTACGGCGCCCCCTCCTCCCATAGATCCGCCCGCCCACAAAGGAAGCGGAATCGGCCAGCCCGGTTCTAATTCTCCCAGCATATTTATGCAATAAATCAGATCATCCTCAAAGTCAATAAGGATAAGTTCATATTCGCCGTCGTTATCGAAATCGGCCAGATTGGGGGGAGCAATGCCGCTATATATTTGGGGAAAATTGCCGAAATTCGAGCCGTCTTCATTATAAATATGTAATTCATGATGTACAAAATGGTTGCCGCCGTCTCTCTTGGCGCCGACCGTTATGATTTCTATTTCTCCATCATGATCGATATCGGCAATTATCGGCGTTGTACTCATTAAAACCCTATCAAAATATAAGGGCCAATTGGGGAAAAAGGATTTATCAAAATGAAAATTATCAAGTTCGCAGGTAACCGAGGTACCAAAAAATATCATTGAGGAATCAACTGTACCTTTCATACAAATTCCGGGATTATTTTTTTTATTTCCTCCCCCACTACTGATTTTAAGGGGCCAGTTTTCTACTCCAATTGGAGCCTGTGCAAACAGGCTTGAAGATATCATGAAATAACAGCAAATGATAATTATCCTTCTCATAGCTTACTCCCATTAAAAAGGAAATAAGGGACGCCACGTTGGCGGCATCCCGATAATAGACAAATCAACTTCCCCCGCCCGTTGGACCATAGGCGATTATATTAACCTGCTGTTTTGAGTATCCATGCGTAACCTGTTCAATGGAACTGGTTTCACATTCAGACAATCCTCCATCATCAAACTCAACCCAAAGCTGATAACTGCCCGGTGCAAAAACCAAGTCGTCGCTTACTTCGGTGTCATAAGAGCCAACACCCTGGCGGCAAGTTACTCCGACATATTTCGGAGTACCGCTGGGTAGCTTTTTAATGTAAACCCGGTCAGCATAGGCGCCATCTGTGCAATCACAGTCATTGTAAGTAATGCTTCCATAAAATCCGTGGTAGTCGTTTTCGTCTGCGCTGGAGCGATTTGCCACGAAAACGATTGTCAGAACAACCGCGAGAATGGCCATTCCGGTAAATATGTATCTTTTCATTTTTCCTCCCTGTATAACTACTGTAAAAAAATAACCTGTTTTAAAACTTTGTCAATACTTAAAATGTAACTTTCGGCG
>CAZKYQ010000019.1:21325-25915 GCA_964556975.1 uncultured Ignavibacteria bacterium | reverse complement strand
TCACTATATAAATAATCTTTTGTTTCCCACCATGAGAAATAAGCGCCGGTTCCGAATCCCATAAACGACGAAAGGCGCGATTCCACGGTTTTTATTTTGTGGATATAACTTAGGGTAACAGGAACCATAGTCAGCTTGTTTTCAAAATTCTGCTTTCCCATACTTGTGTTAATCTTGAATTTTCTTCGGTTGTGAAGCCTCACCCCGGTATCAATTAAGATACCCCAATTCGATTTGGAATATTCACCGGCCACTACAAGATCAATGCCGGTCCCAAATCCGAGGGCATTAGCGCTTTTAAAACCGGTTGAGGCGTCAAATTCAATTTGTTGACTCCCTTGAACCAACCAGCCGCCCGCCGCCACAGGCCCCAGCTGGAAAGAGACCTGGAACGGCTTATTATCTGAATAAGCGAATTGTGAAATAAAAATAACAATTAAAAAAATCAGGCCGAAAAAATAAGCGGAGCGCCTCATAATTAGTCCTCCCGTTAAAGTATGATCTCAGTCAATAACAAGTATACAATTAATTTATTCAGCATGTAAGTAAAAAAACATAAAAAGGGCCGGCGAAATTCGCCGGCCCATAAAAAATCTATTCTGTCAGATTAAGCGTTGACCTGAGCTTTCATCCATTTGGTCGTTACGGATTTCGGGCGTTCGATAGCGGCTCCGAGGGCCCTGTTGACAATCAACTGTGATAACATGCCAAGGGCGCGTGAAACTGAAAACAGCACAGTATAGTATGAGAATTCCTTCAAACCGAAGTTATACAACAGTGAGCCGGAACCGGCGTCTACGTTGGGCCACGGGTTCTTGGCTTTGCCATGTTCTTTCAGGACGCCGGGAACAATCTCAAAAACCTTGTTCATAATGGCGAAGATGGGATCGTCAGGAATATGCTTGAGACCAAAGGCGCGGAATGCCGTAAAACGCGGGTCAGTCACCCTTAAAACAGCGTGTCCGTAACCGGGAATAACCTTGCCTGAGTTCAAAGTATCCCAGGCAAACTTCTTGATCTGTTCATCGGTGGGCACGCCATTAAATTTCTCATGAACCATGAGTATCCATCCGAGGCATTCCTGATTGGCCAACCCATGCAATGGTCCGGCGAGACCATTCAGGCCCGCTGAGACAGCGTAATACGCGTCCGAGAGAGCTGATCCGACACAATGGCATGTATGAGCCGAAACATTTCCTCCTTCATGGTCGGAATGAAGCACAAGATAAAGCCTCATTAGAGAGGCAAATTTACCCTCTTTATCCTCAAGACCAAGCATGCGGGCATAATTCGCGCCCCAGTCAAGATTGTTATCGAAAGGTATTCTATCGCCCTTTTCAAACCTCATACGGTAGACTCCGGCTCCTATTGCCGGCAGTTTAGCGATAAGATTCAAAGAATCCTCAAGAGTGGGCATCCAATAATCGGTCTTCTTTATGCCCTCGGTATACTGTTTCCTGAATACCGATTCACGTTCCAACACCAGAATCGCGGTATCGAACATAGCCATAGGATGAGAATCTTTGGGCATTGCCTCAAGCACCTTCCAGACATAGTCAGGAACCTCTGACCTCTGGGATAACTCATTTTGAAGGTCTTTCAAGGCAACTTTGTCGGGTATCTCACCAGTTACCAAAAGATAGAAAATCTCTTCGGGAAGTTTTTCGGTCAATTCCCCTATTGGAATTCCACGTATCATCAGTCCCTTGTCGGGAGGAACTTCAGAAGTATCGCAAACCATTCCTTTTACTCCGCGCATCCCCCCATAAGCCTGGGCCATTGAAACTTCAGAGATTTTCATGTCTCCGTGGGCCTTTAACAGGCCTCCAATTTCCTCACGCCAAGCAGGTATAAGCGATAATAATTTGTTCTTTAATGCTGCCATCCAACCACTCCTCTCCTTACAAATAAGTAAATATTCGATAGCCATTTTCTGACTAAAATATTGTGATTTATTTCACTTTCGTTCATAAGGCTAATATAATCTTTAGCGATTATGCAAGTCAACAAAAAATGCGGCTTGAGGCAAGAAAATCAATTATTGTCCATTTTATCAATATCTTTGGACTCATCCAAGTCTAAAAAACCCGAATATTTCAAAAAGTGGCCGTTTTTTCACAAAAAAAAAGGCGGGTTCTCTCAAACCCGCCTAAAAATCAATCTTTAAAAGTATTACCGAATAAGCATCATCTTGTTGGTTTTAGAGAAATCGGCAGTTTTCAGTGAGTAGAAATAAATACCGGAGGGAACGTTCTCACCGCTGTTATTCGTACCGTTCCAGGAAACAGTGTGGTAACCGGCCTCATAAACGCCGTTTGCCAAAGACTTCACGTTTTGGCCGAGAATATTGTAAACTTCAAGGCTTACATCCTGTGACGCAGGCAATTCGAAATTGATATTGGTTTCGGGGTTGAAAGGATTCGGGTAATTTTGTCTTAGCGCAATCTCGGTGGGCAACTCAATAGGATCATCGGCATCAAGCGCTCCATACATTATCTCGCCCGGAACAAAAGCCGGAACAAATTCATTGACACCGCCTTCAAGGCCAAATAGAAGCGAGCCATTAACCGGGTCATAAGTGGTATCGATAGAAACGACTTGGCTCTCGCTACCCGGATCAACCGTAAAGACTAAATTCATAACATGAAGACGGGCGCCTAAAGTGTGCAAAGAAGGATTGTCGTCACCGCCTATATCCGCCCAAGCAATCATTCTTAAGTAATTTTCATCGACCAGAAAAGAGTCGTAAGTATCATCCCATTGCAATAAAAGACTGAAATAAGCAACATGGTCGAAATGTATCCCTTGCCCTGTTGAAGTAATGCTTAGCGGAATATTGTAGAAAAATACCGAATCATCGGTAACAGCATACATCCAAACATAAATTGTTTCAGTCCCCATCGGAGCCACAGTAGTTTGAATAATAACGCTGTCTTGAGTGCCCGGATCATCCGCATAAGCCATTCCAAAAGCAAACGTGCAGATGACTAAAATTAACAATAACTTTTTCATAAAAAAAGCCTCCTAAAAATTTATTTTAAAAATCTCTTCCATTTACATTTAAACAAAAAAACCACCAAAATGTTTCTTACTATGTCAACTGGATTATACAAAAATGTCGAGAAATGTCAAGACTTTTTTTTAAATTTTATAACTGTAAGATAATTAAGGAGATAGAAGCTTATATTGCAGGCGAAGTTTCTTCCGTCAGTTCTTTTTTGGTCTGGATTCCATGTTTTTTTAGTTTTTCAAAGAGGGTAGTATAGTCAATTTTCAATATTTCCGCTGATTTCTTTTTATTCCCGCCAGTCTGAATCAACACTCTTTTAATTAGCGATTTTTCTGCTTCGGCCTGGGCAAACGCGGCAACTTCTTTAAGACCCGCCCCTTCCCGCAGCCTGATTTCAGCGGATGAGGGCAATCGTATAGCCATTTGATCGGGAGTTATAGTTTTACCTTCACAAAGAATAATCGCTCGCTCAATCGTGTTTTCTAATTCACGCACATTTCCCGGCCAATGATATTTCTCCATCAAGGCAAGAGAATCCTTTGATAATCTTTTGAGCTTTTTATTCATTTCTTTGCAGAATTTTTGGATAAAATGCCCGGCTAATGCTTGAACATCTTCCCGCCTGTCCCTTAATGGGGGAACGGTAATAGGGAAAACTGAAAGCCGATAAAAAAGATCTTCTCTGAACAGACGCTTTTTAATCGCATCTTTGAGATCCATGTTTGAGGCGGCGATTACTCTCACGTTGACATCAGTAGTTTTGGTCCCGCCGAGGCGCTCGAATTTCTTCTCCTGTAAAACTCTTAATAGCTTCGCCTGTAATGAAACATCCATATCGCCAATTTCGTCAAGAAAAATAGTACCGCCCTCGGCAATTTCAAATTTTCCCATTTTGCGGGCGTGGCTCGACGTAAAAGCGCCTTTTTCCGATCCAAAAAGTTCGTTTTCCAATAACTCTCTTGGTATTGCGGCGCAGTTTATCGCCACGAAGGAACCGTCTTTGCGAGGCGAGAGAAAATGAATTGCCCTGGCGAAAAGTTCTTTGCCGGTTCCCGATTCACCCAATAGTAAAACTGTTGTATCTGACGGCGAAACTTTTTGTACAAGACCCGTGGCTTCTTTTATTTTCGCGGATTTTCCGATAATTTCGGTAAGGCCATAGCTGTTCGCAAGCTCCTCCTTAAGAAGGATATTTTCGGCAACCAGTCTTCTATTTTCAAGAGCGCGATTGACGAGCATCGAAAGCCGATCAGTATCAAAAGGTTTGGTAATAAAATCGAAAGCCCCTATTTTCATGGCTTCAACTGCCGTTTCAACGGTGCCATAGGCGGTCATAACAATCACCGACATTTCAGGATCAATCTCTTTGACCTTTGATAGAACTTCGATTCCATCGACGTCGGGCAGCTTAAGATCTGTCAGAACGAGATCATATCTTCTATTTTTGACCTTTTCAATCGCCTCTTTACCATTGCCTGCAATATCAACGTCAAAGCCCTCGCCTGTCAACGTGGCTTCAAGCATTTGCTGCATCGCGCTTTTATCTTCAACAACCAAAAGAGATGCCAAATAGTCCTCCT
>CAZKYQ010000019.1:16870-21225 GCA_964556975.1 uncultured Ignavibacteria bacterium | reverse complement strand
AGCATAGCATTTCTTATAATGAATATCGGCAGAATAAAGCCGCTCTTAAGGACGGCAATTCCGGCAAGGGGAAATCCCTTTATCAAGAAGCGCATCCCGTGAAGAATATCGCGTATAATTATTTTTATTTGAGTTTTTAATAGTATGGCATAACGGACGATGAAAGCGGAATGACCCTTTTAAATGCAGATAATATTCCTCCGGCGAAGGCCCAGGCAACGACCAAATACCGGATTTCAAAGTTCGGGCTTTTTTTTGCCCTCTTATTAATTTATCAGCGTATTTAATATTGTTTTTAAATAAATATACAAGCCCAAACCCTTTGGCAATAATCATCTGGTTTACTTGTCCCTCGTCAGTATATAAATAGGCCAATATCCGGCCATAGCGGTCCGTATCTTCTTTGTCGTACTCAATCCTAATAGTCTTCGAGGATAAAATCGAATCTACAAAAGCAATTGACTCAAGATAAAAAGGCTCGCCGGTTTCGGGAGTATCTACTCCTATAATCCTAACTATTCTACCATCCGAAAGCTCAAATGTATCTCCGTCAATAACGGTCTTAATTGTAAGGGCTTGATCTGATGAAATAATTTTATTTTCATCATCTGCAGGTCTATTCCTTTCTCGCGGAACAAAAAGAAAAAGTATAGAAACGGCTATAAGAAAGGCCGATGTAAGCAGCCATTTGCGCTGTGCGTTTTTATCCATTATTTTGTAGGAGTGTGAATTGCGAAAATTCCGCCAAACATTTCATCGAAAAAGCCATTACTCCAATTAACTGTCAATCTTCTTCTTAGATTCGCTTCGCATCTTAAAACCGTGTTTGTTTATCGAAAAATTATAATTCGCGCGTAACCATGAAATCGATAAGATCCAGAAAGACCTGCCTGTATTCTTTATCTATCCGGCCATCGATGGAGTCTAAATAAATTTGGCGGGCTTTTCTGGCAAGGTCATGGGAGACTTTCGCCGCATAATCAATTGAGCCATAATTGTTCATTAATTTCATTATGTCATCTATTACGTTTTGCTCTTTGCTTTCTCTAATGCGGTCCAGGGAATTGGCAATAAAACTTTTTTCTTCAGGGCCGCATTTGTTTATCAAATTAATCAGAATAAGCGTTCTTTTGCCCTCAAGGATATCTCCGCCGATTTCTTTTCCATATTTCTCGCGATCACCCGTCAGGTTCAGCACGTCGTCCTGTATCTGAAACGCGATCCCAAGTTCAAATCCGAAATCGATAATCGGAGCTTTCAAGCTGTCAGGAGCGCCCGCGATCATGCTTCCTATCAATGCCGGGCTTATGCACGTATACCAAGCCGTTTTTCTTCGACACATTACAAAATAATCTTCTTCGGAAATATTCCACCTGTGGTCATTTTCCCAGCCTAATTCAATATGCTGGCCTTCGGTTGTTTTGGCGTACATTATTAAAAACTCATCCAGGATAGCCAGTGTTCTTTCATGCCCGAGGATAATTTTATTTTTTAGAAGAAGCTCCCACATTTTACCGGCCAAAGCATCACCCGCATTGAGGGCAAGAGGCATGCCATGTTTGATATGCAAAGCCGGCTGGCCGCGCCTAAGGTCTGAGCCGTCCTCTATATCATCATGTATAACGATCCAATTTTGGAACAATTCAAGCGCGGCGGCCGTAGTTAACGCCTTTTCGTCGCCGCCGCCAAAGGCCCGGTTAAAAGCCAACAGCAGCCCGGGGCGAAGCCCTTTGCCCAAACGAGACGGATAGTCCCTCATCATTTTATACAAGAGATCAATTTCGGGAATATCATGGTCTAACGGCAGTTCTTTAAAAATATACTCGTCAACTTTTTCTTTTAATTCCTTAAGAAGATCAAAAAAGCGGGGCGTACTCATCGCGACTAAATAAGAAATTACCGCGGGAGTGTCAACTATAATTATGCTGTTCCCCGTGCTGCCGGGTCGCCCTACGAGCCGTATGGCCCGACCCGACAGATTTGCCATCACCTGAGGCCGCCTGACGGCATGCAATATAAAGCCTATGTCATCCCGGGCTTGACCCGGGATCCATTTAATGGCCGCCCGCTGGATTCCCGATTAGAGATTTCGGAAATGACAAGCGCGGGGAGACAAGCTCCCCGCCTATGGGCTTACGGCATAAGCATATTCCCCGCGCCGTAAGGAACCTTTACTTACGTCATCGGGAGCAGTCAAAAGGGGCGTTTTTTCAAATCCTTCTGATCCGTATGGACGCCCCTACGCCCTCCTAAATGGTTGGCCGCTAAGCGTCCGCCTGGTAACCAGATGAATAATTATCTTAATGCATGTTCTATTGTATATTCTGTAACGATAAAACTTTTTGTAGAATGCTTTGGAATTCCTCTATTCGGAAAGGTTTGGCAAGAACAGCGTCGACTTTTCTTAATGCCTCTTTCTCGTCAATCTGCGCCCCCCATCCTGAAATCAAAACTACGGGAATTTCGGGATATTTCAACCGGCAAAATTCGGCGACTTCCCATCCTCCAACTTCGGGCATTCCCAAATCGGTAACGACAAGATCGAACCGCCGCGACTTTAATATCTCGATAGCCTCTTTGCCACCGGGGGCTTTTTCGCATTTGTGCCCTATATATTCAATCATATCGCCGACGACATCCAGTAGATTGACATCATCATCCACCAGCAAAATTGATAGATTCTGATGATTTATTTCTTCGATTATATCTTTTCTTCGAGCAATCGGACCTTTTATACAATTAAACTTAAAAGTAAATTCGGCCCCCTTGCCCGGCTCCGAATCAACAGCGATATCCACCTGATGACGAAATAAAATGCCGTAGACGACAGCCAATCCAAGCCCTGAGCCTTTCACATCGCCTTTCGTGGTAAAAAATGGGAAAAACAGCTTGTTTTTAACATCCTCGCTCATACCGATACCGTCGTCGACTATTTTCAAAACCGCATAATCCGCATCCATAAAAGTTGATATGAATATGTTTCCGCCTTTTTTCAAAGCGTCTATTGAGTTCAAGATAACATTGGAGACTGCTTCGACAAGCTCTTCCTCGTTACCATTAATTGTCGAAACCGGTTTTAAATCTACCTGAACATTAATAGTAATGCTATTCTTGTTTGAAATGTCTTTCCAAGCAGGCTTTGTATTATCTATGGCCTGTTTAATTATAAGATTCAGGTCTTGAGGCATAAATTCTTTTTTGCTGGTTACCTGCGTAAAGTTCTGAAGCCTCTGGACTGTTCTTCTGCCGTCAAGAGCTGCATTTTCTATCAGCCCAAGCTCTTTTTTTAATTCCCTATCTTTGCATTTTAGGAGCATTAGCTGCACACGGCCGAGGATAGCGCCCAGCATGTTATTGAAATCATGGGCCACTCCTCCTGCCATCTCGGCCAAGGCTGTTAGTTTACCCGCCATCATCAATCGTTCCTGCGTCTCTGAAAGTTCTTTATACGCTTTTGAGAGGTCCTCATAAAGCCTGGCATTTTCGTAAGCTTTGTCCGTTAACCGCGATATTATTGTCAATAATTCCAGATCATCTTGATTAAATGATACTTTTTTTTCGTTCCACAAGACAATAACGCCAAATATCTTTTCTGACCAGATAAGCGGGGAGCCGACCATTGAATTTAAACTTATCGTGCTTTTATAATCGATAAAATTATCATCTCTGTTCGCTTGTTCCGGGTCAGCGATTTTTCCCACGCCATTACTCGCGATTTCATCCGCAAATTTCGCCAACTGTTTGGTCATTTCGGGGATGTGGGGACCGGCTTTGGGGTCTTTATAAGTCAGTACGAGAGCTAATTTATTTTCATCTTCGTTGTTAGCTATAAAAATGGCCGCGCCGTCGCCGCCGGTGATATCAATAGTAATTCGGGCAACTTTATCCAACACTTCCTTGTAATTAAGGGACGAATATAATGATGATGATAATTCTAAAAGAGTAGCAAGTTTCCTTGCTTGTTTTTTTGATTGCAGGCGGTTTATAGATACGGCAAGCGACAGCGCCACTTGTTCAACCAGTAAATCAGCTTTTGATTTATCTTCCGGACCAAAAGCCCGGCTATCTTTCCAACCCCAAATAATATAGCCCGCGCCGATTTCTTTCAACTCAAAACTCGAAATAGCAACTAATGAAACATCCAGAATTCCGGGAAGTTCGGAAAAAAGCAAGTCGTCGCTATTCGAATCATAACAAGTTGTTTTTTGAATTTTACGCAGTGAATCCCAGGATTCGAAGTCGATAAGAATCAGTTTTTGCTTAACTTTACGGAAAGATTCTTCATCCCGAGAACATTCAACATGAAAATCGAATCCGGACAAATCCGATTTTAGGGTCAAGATTGCTATGACATC
>CAZKYQ010000019.1:8479-16770 GCA_964556975.1 uncultured Ignavibacteria bacterium | reverse complement strand
CTATAACATTATTTTTCAAGATTCTGTCGATGACATTATATTGTGAATTTTCATAGCGTTCTTCTCAATTGCTTTTAGATAGCGATTGTAATCTTCGGTTTCTGTATGAAGCCCGCTTTTAAGGTATTCACAGGCAGTGATAATTCCAGTCAGCGGCCCATTTATTCTCGAATTAACATTCAAGTCCGCGTTCTGCTTTTCAGAGCTATGAAGCTTATCGGCTTTCTTCAAAAGCGTCAGCTTCCTCATTCCCTCCTTGGAAATCCTTTTTTCCTTATGCCAGGTCAATACCTGGGAAATCATGGCCGCGAGAGCATTCAGGAAATAAACCGTCCCGGAGCTATCGCCAACCCTTGACGAGCTTCTGCAATCGCCGATTGTAATTAAGCCAACCGTTTTTTGTCCTATGGTCAGGGGAGCGATTGTGCCGCATTTAGCATTGGAAGAAACCAGCTTAAATGCTTCTTGGTCGGGCAATTTCCTTAAAGGATCTTCCTGATTAAAGCTAATTATTTCTCCCGAATCCAGCGCCATTTTATGGAAATAAGCGTTCGATAGCGATATGCTTGTTTCAAATCTCAAATTCCATTTTAATTCTCTGGCCTGGGCCAGCGCTACTGTTTTCAGAGACTTTTGGGCGGAGTCGGCAAGCATTATCCGGCAAAAAGAAGTTGGAGTCAAATCAACGGCCATAGATGCCAGTTCCATAAGCAAGGACGAGAGGTCAGTAGTTGTCATTGCCCTATTCTGGTAATATTGCAACGCGCCAATCCAACTTTCTGTCTTTTCTTTTAATTTTTCTATTTCTTCGTCCTTCAGATAAAGCGCCAGCCTTCTTCCGAGAATATTTCCAAGCAGAGATAAATATGAATTATTCGATGTCGGCGATTCTAATTCGATCTCGAGGCAACCTGCCGGGGAAGAAAAATCCCCTATGGGGAACACATAAGTTTTCTGATTGTTCCGGTTGGTATTCCCGACCCCGATTTTCGAGCCGGTATGCGGGTCCCGATTAAATAGATGGGGGTATGCGGATTTTGAAAGCCAACCTTCAATAATTTTCACAGAGCCGCCTGTCGGAAGATTGAATTCATAAGATTGTGGAGCGCCGTCGCCCGATAAATAAAGGCAAATCCATTTGAGGGGCAGATAATTGCGAATCACTTTCGCGGACTTAATTAAGGCCGATATCATTGGCTGGCCGTTATTCATCGGTTTTGAGGCGATTTCGAGCAGTTCTTTATATCTGCCTTCAAGATGAAATTCTTTTTCTGATTTCTCTTTGTACAACGAAGCCCCCAACCCCGAAGCGACTACTTCGAGGAGCTTTAAATCATCTTCAATAAAGGGCTCGTCTTTGACTCTGTATGCCGACAGGATTCCTAATATCTCGCCGTTATAATTAACCGGCATTGATATCGATACGGAAACCCGTCCTTTAGGCGTCTCCGGAAATGAATATTCATGCATTGTATGTTTTAAATCGGATATTACAGCCTGTCTGGATTTTAAAGCCGTGCAAAAAACATTAGCTTCCCCTTTGGGATAGCGGACCAGTCTCGTAGAGGACTCCGTTAGCCCGCTTTGAAACGCCAGCTTCAGATTGCCGGATTTTTCAAGTTGGTGAAATGTTACAGCCTTGCAATTCAGGATAGCATTAAGGTCATTTATTACTGAATTGAATAGAAGATTGCCTCCATCGCCTCTTAACAATGATTTCATAACTATTTCCGAAATCAATCTCGAACCGGCTGTTGAAAGCGGTCTGCCGCGAAGATCAAAATAAGATAAAGCCCATCCCATTAATCCCCATAAGATAAATGACCACCCAAGAGTATAACCTAAGATCGTTTCGAGGAAATACGCCGTTCCCGAAGACGACAAAGAGCTTTCAGATAATCCTGCTTTTAACACAATCCCTAAAACGCTTCCGAAGAGGATCATCATGACGCCAGTTCTCAAACGAATAATCTGAGGCTTTCTCATTCCGGATCGCGCGAGCTTTAATTTAAAAAGGAGTATTAGGGTCGCGCTACTTCCTAAAAGCCAGATCAATTTTTGTTGAATAATTTCCATGTTACACCCCTATATTGTCTTTTTTAGATTTATCGTCATTTTTAACACGGAATTGAGCTGAAATGCCTTAATTATTGGCAAAATAGAAGATTAAGCCAACTCTAAGCAAACAATAAAGATTGACAGTTGGGGCTGTCTTACAATAGTTTTCATAAAAATTTTATCTTTGAACCGCAAAGCCAAAGGGAGCCTGTATGGCAGAACAAGATTTTAAGCCCTATATCAGCCACGATCGGGACATGCCGGAGTTTACGTGGAAATCCATAATCATCGGAACAAGCCTTGGGATTGTATTCGCGTGGGCAAACGCTTATGTTGGACTAATTTCGGGGCTGACAATTTCGGCTTCTATTCCAGTGTCTGTGATGTCCGTAGCCTTGTTCGCGTTTCTTCACAAAACGTTCAAGGCAAAAAAGGGATCGCCGCTTGAGACGAATATGGCGCAAACAATCGGGTCCGCGGGCGAATCGTTAGCCGCCGGAGTTATCTTCACGATTCCCGCGATGTTTATTCTGGGCTGGAACCAGACTTACGGAATTCAGATTATTACAATCACAATTATCGCCGCCATTGGAGGAATACTCGGCGTAACATTCATGATTCCATTACGCAAGTTTTTGATTAAAAAAGAACATAAGACGCTTCCCTTTCCCGAAGGCACTGCCTGCGCCGAGGTTATTAAATCAGCCGATATTGGCGGAACTTCGGCGAAATTTGTTTTTTCGGGGCTTGCTATCGGCGGTTTTATTGAGCTTCTAAAAAACGGACTGACGGCATTCGTCGGGACTATTACAATCCCCATAATCTTTGTAAATAAAATGGTCGTGTCCCTTGAGGCAAACCCGGCTCTTCTGGGCGTGGGATATATTTTGAAACGGCGCATTTCGACAATAATGGTCGCGGGCGGGGCGGTCGCCTGGATTATACTGATACCCATAATCGCGGCTTTCGGAGACGACTGGAATATGTTCAGGTTTCTCAACGAGCAAGCGAGGGCAACAATGGCCTCCGCCGGAGTGTATTCGGTGGCGGATATGTCTCCCGGCAATATATGGAACTATTTTATCAGATATATCGGGGCCGGGGCCGTGGCGTTCGGCGGCATTATCACCCTGATAAAATCAATTCCAACTATCATTGAATCGTTCCGTCTTGGATCGAGAGAACTGCTCACTGGCGAGGGCAGTTCCAATATGGTCCGTACCGATAGGGACCTCTCAATAAAAGTCGTTCTCTGGCTGTCAGCAATTATGATAGCCGCGCTGGGCCTTTCTTTTACAATGGGACTTGAGCAAATAACAGCCTCAACAGCAATCCTGGCGGCGATATTGGTGGTCATATTTTCATTTTTCTTTGTAACGGTCGCGTCAAGGATTGTGGGCCTTGTGGGATCAACGTCATCGCCGGTATCGGGTATGACAATCGCCACCCTTCTGGGAACATCAATAATTTTCGTTATGCTGGGGCTGACGGATGTTCCCTCAAAATTAGCCGCCCTTACTATCGGGGCGGTAGTTTGCATGGCCGCTTGTACATCGGGCGACACCTCGCAGGATTTGAAAACCGGATTCTTAATCGGGGCGACGCCTCGAAAACAACAAATCGGCGAAATGATCGGCGTGCTGACATCCGCCGCGATTTTAGGCTTTACTCTGATGATGCTCTATAACGCTTATGGCTTCGCCGGCGCGCCATCGCCCATTACAGGCAAAGCCGAGCTTCCGGCGCCTCAAGCCACCTTAATGAGCCTTGTTGTCAGCGGAGTGATGGACCGGAATATACCCTGGTTGCTCGTCGCGGTTGGGGCGATCATAGCAGCGATTTTTGAAATGTTCAAAGTGCCGTCATTGCCTGCCGCGGTCGGGCTTTACCTTCCCCTTGAGACAACAACTCCGATATTTGTCGGCGGCCTGCTAAGGCATTACAGGGACAAAAAAGCAGGAAAGGAATCATCTGAAACCGACAATGGCGTTTTATTCTCATCGGGATTAGTTGCCGGCGTGGGAGTGCTGGGAATTCTGCTCGCAATTGTAGCTGTAATTCCGGCGGGGGACATATTTTTATTAGATGCTATGCGAA
The DNA here is from genome assembly GCA_964556975.1 of uncultured Ignavibacteria bacterium. Lineage (GTDB taxonomy): Bacteria > Zixibacteria > MSB-5A5 > UBA10806 > UBA10806. Next base: position 12,615 of record CAZKYQ010000019.1, on the reverse strand, counting down.
TTCCGATGACTTTGTTCTGGTCCGCTTTACCCGGCGGAGGGATACTTTCGACGATATTCGCGGCGATCATTTTTGGTACGCTTTCGGTTCTCTTATACCGGATCGCTAAACCGAGCAACAAATAATAAACTAATAATAAGGAAAGCCACCGTATGATAAACAGAAAATTCTTAATCGCTTTTCTCTTGGGCTTGTTCATGTTCAGTTGTATTTATGCCGCCCAGCCTATATTGATTAAAGACGGCACAGTTATCACGGTTACGAACGGTACAATTAAAAACGGAGATGTTCTTTTAAAAGATGGAAAAATTAAAAAAGTAGGTGAAGACCTCTCCGCCCCGAAAGATTGCCTGATAATTGACTGTTCCGGCAAATTTGTTATGCCGGGCATAATAGACGCGCATTCGCATATTGGCGTTTATTCATGGCCGGGGGTTGACGCCCATAGCGACGGCAATGAAGCAACAGACCCTATTACTCCCCAAGTTCGCGCGGAGGATTCATTCAACAGTGAAGACCCCGCAATCTTAAGGGCCATCGCGGGAGGGGTTACGACCATTCAATCGCTGCCGGGTTCCGCCAACCTGATAGGAGGACAGACGCTGACCTTAAAGCTGAAACCTGGCAGTTCTGTCGAAGAAATGAAAATAAAGGATGCTAAGCCCGGAATGAAAATGGCATTAGGCGAAAACCCGAAACGAGTTTATGGGCGGCGCAACGAGATGCCGTCGACCAGGATGGGCAATTTCGCCATGATGAGGAAATGGTTTCTAAAGGGCAAAGAATACGGCGAGAAATGGGAACGATATAACAGAAAGAAGGGCAAGGATAAAGACGCCGATCCGCCGGAAAGAGATTTGAAACTTGAAGCGTTAAGCGATATTCTCAATGGCAAATATCTTGTGCATATACATTGCTACACCAAAGATGAAATGCTAAAGATGATTGATATCTCCGATGAGTTCGGTTTTAAGATCAGGTCTTTTGAGCATACTCTTGAAGGTTATAAAATCGCTAAGACTCTGGCTGAAAGAAATATCGCCGCCTGCACCTGGACCGACTGGTGGGGCTTCAAGGTTGAAGCGTTTGAGGGAATCCCTCATTCGCCGGGAATCATGGCTTCAAAGGGGGTAAGGGTTGTTTTTCATTCCGATTCCGGAAACCAAATACAGAGATTATGGCTGGACGCGGCGAAAGCGGTGCGATACGGCATGGACAGGCAAAAGGCATTTGAAGGGATTACTATCAATCCGGCCTGGGTTCTTGGGATTGACGACAGGACCGGATCGATTGAAGAAGGCAAAGACGCGGATATCGCGATATTTTCAGGCCATCCATTTAATATATATTCGCTGGTTGAAATGACAATCATAGACGGAGAAATACTGTATGACAGATCAAAAGAACCATCGGCGCTGGAGTCGAACAATGAAAATTAAGATATTCCTAATCGCAATCGTAATATTGTCGGCCACAATGGCAAACGCCTGGCATTTGGCTATAAAAGACGGCCAAATAATGACTATGTCTGACGGAATTATCGAAGAAGGCGTTATTCTTATAGAAAATAACCGCATAATCAAGGTTGGCAAAGATATAACGATACCATCTAACGCGGAAATAATCGACGCGACAGGCAAGATTATTACACCGGGGCTTTTCGATGCTTACACTCAGATTGGCCTGATAGAAGCGTCAATGACGGAATCCACCGTTGATATTAGCGAAAAATCGGATCCTTTTACGCCCGAGGTCAGGACTATCGACGCGTTCAATACCCAATCCGAATTGATTCCGGTTACTCGAATCGAAGGAGTTACGACCATTCTTTCCGCTCCCGCCCCTTACAATGTGATAGCGGGCCAAAGCGCGATTATTGATCTAACAGGACAGACGGTAAAAGATATGATCGTCAAAGAACCTGCGGCTTTGCATATCAATTTCGGAGAAAGTCCGACATCGACATGGCGAGCGAGAAAGAAAATTGATACAAGAATGGGGCTTGTCGCAAAACTCCGCCAAAAGCTTATAGAAGCGGAAGAGTACGCTTCGTCATGGACAAAATTCGATGCGGAGATGCAGAATTACATGGACAACATGAATCTCTCCAGAAGAAAGAAAGATAAAAGTCTGAAAGAGCCCAGTCCTCCTGATAGGGATTTAGGGCTTGAAATAATGGCGGAGGCGCTGAATGGCAATTTACCTGTTATCGCATCGGCCAAAAGAAAAGATGATATTCTAACCGCCATAAAAGTCGCGGAAGAATTCGGCTTGAAATTGATTCTCCTTTATGGGACCGATGCCTATAAAATCGCGAATATTCTCAAACAGAAAAACATCCCCGTACTTCTCGGACCGATTACAACTCAACCGTCATCTATGGAAAATCTCGGGGCTATCTACGAAAACGCCGCGATCCTCGATAGGGCGGGAGTAAAAATCGGCATAATTACCAGCGGTTCTCATAATGTGCGCGATTTGAGATTTCAAGCCGGTATCGCCGCTCAATATGGACTGCCTATTACTTCGGCGCTAAAAGCGATAACAATCAGTCCGGCTCAAATTCTGGGAGTTGATAATGATCTTGGCTCGATTGCGCCCGGGAAAATAGCCAATATCGCTATATTTGACGGTGATCCTTTACAGCCATTAACAAAAGTTACAAATGTCATTATTGAGGGCCGGGCGATACCAATGGAGTCGATGCAAACCCGGTTGTTTGAAAAATATAAATAAACGGAGAAATTCAGGCTGATTATTTTGAATAAATATTAATCCCGCGGGTATCAATCATTGCAAACAGAGGTTTGGCGATGAACGGATATCCATTGAAAATAGCGGGAATTAGTATCAGGAACACTATGTCCGACTCTCATACGGAAAAAGACCTAAACGATAACGCTCTTGTGTTGCAAACGCTCGATGGGCGAGTTAAATCATTTAAGGTTCTCGTGGAGCGGCATCAACGCGGCGCGTTTCTTTTCGCTAACAGCATGGTCGGCAACAATGAAGACGCCCTCGACCTTTCGCAGGAAGCATTTGTCAGGGCGTTCAAGAATCTTGACAGGTTCAATCCGATATACCAATTCAAAACCTGGTTTTTTCAGATTCTATCAAACCTTTGCAAGAACTATCTTCGGAAAAGAAAAAACCGTGAAAATGTGGTAACATCATCGGAGATGACCGAGATTGCCTCCGCCCCCGCAAAAGCCCGGCCAGATATCGTATTTGAACAAACGGAAACACAGAAAGCTGTTTGGGACGCTATTTACGATCTTCCCGAAAAGTTCAAAGAAATCATCATTCTGAATCATTTTCAGGATATGTCTTACGATCAGATCGCCGGCGTATTGGAGATCCCCCGCGGATCGGTGATGTCCAGGCTTTATTACGCGCGTTTGAAACTGAGGGAAATTCTCGAAAAAAGAGGGGTTGAGCTATGAGCTGCGAGGAAATTAAAATCCTTATCTCCGGGATGATCGACGGCGAATTGGGTCCCGGGGAGAAACAAAAAGTTAGCGATCATCTTGTCTCCTGCGATGATTGCAGAGAGGAGTACGCGAAGCTTAATAAACTTAAGGAGGCCACTGACGATATGAAATATTTCGATCTTCCAGACAGGCTCTGGGCGGGCTACTGGCACGGGATTTACAATCGGCTGGAGAGGGGCATAGGGTGGATATTCCTCTCGCTGGGAGCTATTTTGATTATAGCCTTTGCCACCTGGAGATTTTTGCAGAACTTTTTGCTTGATAATGCTGTACCAATCTATGTAAAATTCGGTGTTAGCGCATTGGTATTGGGTTTGATAATTCTTCTTGTATCAATCGTACGGGAAAGGTTGTTTTCAAAAAAACATGACAGATATAACGAGGTGGAAATATGATTCTTTCGACAACAAATGAGGTAAACGGATATAAAACTTCCGAAATTCTGGGACTGGTCAAGGGCAATACTATAAGAGCAAGGCATATTGGCAAAGATATAATGGCCAAATTGAGGACTATTGTCGGCGGAGAGGTGCAAGAATATACAAAGATGATGGCCGAATCCCGGGAACAATGCCTCGACCGCATGGCCGCCGAGGCTGAATCGCTCGGCGCCGACGCCGTGATAGGAATCAGGTTTACAACGTC
>CAZKYQ010000019.1:3437-8379 GCA_964556975.1 uncultured Ignavibacteria bacterium | reverse complement strand
GGAGGTCTGCCACGCACATACATCCTGCTTTTTAGGTTACCAAGCAGGCGCTTGGCAACCAGAGTAAAATAAATACTCCAATATGAAGCTTTTTTTATTTGTGGCATTATAATTGCAATTTTATATATTGATATCAATGGTGTTTGTTGCAACACAATGAGTTAACGCGATAAACACCGGTTGAAAACCAAATTTGTTTGCAATTAAATGCAATAATTCCCTTAGGGGGTTAGATGATTAATCGAAGCGACACTAGGACAGACACAGTCGTATTAATTTTTTCGGCTCTCGCTGTATTAATAGCCGCGACGCTTTCCATGGCGACAATTTCGACTAATAAAGAATCAATAAAAATGGAATCATCGAACCCGATTGTAAGAGCGGATAAGGCGGCCAACGCGGGAATAGACGCGGCACGCTGGCATATTGAATGTCATGGCAGAATTGAAGCGGGCGGATTAACCCCGAAATATTACGCCAATGGGGCGACATATACAGTTGACTGGGATGATGTAGATATGACAGATTCTACGGTTGTAGTCAGATCATTGGGTGATTTTTCCTGGGGCGGTGAAAAACATCATCAGATATTCGTGGAATCCAAAATCAAGCTGGAATTTCTGCCATCTCATAATCAAGATATTCTAGAGAATTATTATTCAAGCCATTGAACTTAATAATTTCTTCGAATATATATTTCGGTTGGAAAACGCAGTTATGTTTTAAAGGCAGAGATTAATATTTCTGTCTTCTTTCGATCATGTAATTGGATCCGGGAAGAGTTTTCGTATATTTTTTAAGATCAGCCATCATTTGGCTCATTTCACCGGGATGTTTGAACGTTTTCTTTTGGTTTATAAGAACAGCAATCGAAAGCGTGAAGATCGGGAAACGATCCATTTCGCCTTTTCTATTCGGTACGTCTATAAAACCTCGTTCGCGGTCAGCCTCATTATAGCGAAAAGGCGCCATTCTATCAAAAGTAGATAATATATTTTTACAAACGAGATCTATTTTCTCCGGAAGTATAAGAAAAACAAAATCATCGCCGCCTATATGCCCGACAAAGCCATCATCCGGCGCGAGATCCTGAACTACTGTCCTAATTATATGCGAAGTTATGCGGATGGTCTTATCGCCGAATACGTACCCATAGTGATCATTAAACGCCTTAAAATTATCAATGTCGGCGTAGCAAACCGCGAACGGTTCGCCATTTTGAATTCTTCGATCAACCTCATGCTCAATAGCGTTCGCTCCGGGGAGCCTGGAGGACGGGTTTACGCCCAAATCTCTTTGGATTCTTGAGACCAGCATCATAGCCCTTGCTGAAATAATCTCATTATCCCAATCGTCAACTGTTACATCATCGGCGCCTTCTTTTATGCAATTAACCAGCAGGCCTTTATCAGCCCCCGGAACAAAAACCATGAGGGGAATAAATTGCAGTTGCGCATGCGATTTAATCCTGCGCGCCATATCAGTTACCCACGAGCAATCCTCTAAGGCGGCTAGCACAATGAAATCTATATATGAGCGCTGATTTTGCTCCTGAAGCTCTTCGGGAGTATTGAAATTATGTATTACTACCGTACCTGAAGGCTTGATTTTCAATAATTTTCCGGTCAAATCGCCGCCGGACTGGCACAAACCGATATGCAGCCTATCCTGTCGAGTGATTGTTTCTGCAGCTTTTTCTTTTTTCTCGACTTTTACCATTTTTCTCTCGGATGAAACTCCTGGTGCTCGGTTACAAGAAAGTTCTTATCGAGATGAGTATAAATCTCTGTCGTAGCGATATCCGCATGGCCAAGGAGTTCCTGTACTGCAATAAGGTCCGCTCCCCCTGCCAAAAGGTGAGTGGCGAAACTGTGCCTTAATGTGTGGGGGCTGACTTTTTTTGTTATTCCCGCCGCCGAAACATATTTGTTCAGGATTTTCCAGATACCCATTCGGGAAAGTTTACCGCCGCGGTTGTTTAAAAAAAGGTGATCGGCGCTATTCGAGTTGGACAGGTTCGGGCGGCAATTATCCAAATATGATTTTATGGCCTCCCAGGCGACATTTCCCATTGGCACAACCCGCTCTTTTTTTCCCTTACCGAACAGTTTAACAAGGCTCATTTCGATATATAAGTCTTTTTGTTTTGCTTCGACGGCTTCTGAAACGCGCGCGCCTGTACCGTAAAGAAACTCCAATAGACTCAAATCCCTGACAGCTAATTTCTTTTTGGACCTGTCAGCCTCGGCGCTTCTTTTGGCGCAATCCAACAGCGTTTTAACCTCGTCGATCCTTAGCGCGCCGGGATGAATACGAAACAGTTTGGGGCCGCTGATTGCTTCGACTGGATTATTCGGGGTCTCCCCTGCCTTATTCAGATAGCGAAAAAAACCTTTCAGCGAACTCAAATGGCGCGCGATTGAAGACGGCGCCAATCCTATAGACCTTAGATTATCGAGAAAACCCGATAGATCCGATTGCCGAAGCTCATTGAGGTTTTTGCCCTGCCTTTGGATAAACCGCTCGAATTTGGCGATGTCCGACCGGTACGATTGCAGGCTGAGAGCTGAAAGCCCTTTTTCGAGACTGAGGTAATCCAGAAAGCCTTGAATGTTCTGATCCATACGATTTAACATACATTTATATTTTCGGCATTCAAGAGAAAAGGTTTACATAATATCTGTTATTTTAACAAAAAACCCCCGCCGGATATGGACGGGGGCTTGTAATTGCTTGTAGATTAATTACTTAAGAAGTGTCATTTTCTTAACCATTACTTTATCGCCTGCGGATAGCTTGTAATAGTACACACCGGAAGCTGCATTTGAACCGTCCCATGTAACAGAATGGTTGCCTGCCGGGAACAGGCCCTCGGCGACAACCGCGGCCTTCTGGCCAAGCACATTGAAGACCTCAATTGATACGTCCATCTGCTCGGGCAATGCAAACTTGATTTCAGTCGCGGGGTTGAATGGGTTCGGATAGTTTTGGTAGAGGCTGATCGCACGAGGCAGATTTGATAATTCATCTTCAATTCCAGTCTGAGAACCGATAGTAACCGGGATTTCAGGGGTATCGGGCGTACTGTTAATTACCGAGATAGTGGCGTTGTATATTGTATCAGGAACAATATCATCACCGGTAAAGTCGATCATAATTTCAAGATCAACATTTTCAGAAGGCGCGAGGGTCCCGGACATGGGATCAACAACCAGCCATTGCGATGCCGGAGTAATCTCATAGCCCGCCGCCATGTCGGGGGTGTCCTGCATTACGCAAGCTACTATGCCCAGCGACGGGTCCCAATCCGTTGTGAAACAGATACCGCCGGCAATAGCATCCGAGCCGGTGTTATCGATGGCGTAAAATGAAACGCCTGTATATGACCCTGTGGCCGGATCAAATTGAGAAATCTCGGTAGCCGGAGTTCCATCCTGTGAAAAAACCCAGAGCCACGGACCGCCTTCGGAAATATCGTCCCAAGCCAATCCATAAATTGCCTTTGCATTGGCATAACTTGCTAATGTATTGCCCTGGCGATCAAACTCGATAATGCTTGAGCTGAAATTCGCGGACCAGAAATGATCGCCTGCGGGATCCCATGCAAGTCCCCTCATAGGCGGGTTGATGCCCGTCGGCATGGGAAGCTCGCCGATCTTCAGACCGGAGGCCGGATCTATAATAGCGAGTTCGTTTTCGTCGGACCCATATAAATATTGTCCGTCCCAAGCAAGGTCGCGCCATCCCCAGGCAGAAGTTGTGCCCTGATCAAATGACTCAATGTAGTTGCCATCACGATCGAATTTGTGAAGCTTTTTGGTTATCTGATCATTGGCGCCAGTTAACCAGAAATAAACGCCATCGAATTCGATTCCCAATATTCGAATATCGCCAGTTGGAGTTTCAGGATCAAATCTGAATACTTCATCGCCAAAATCCAGAATTGTCGGAAGATTACCGGGTTTATAGGTCGGCGAGTAATCGGTATTCGATGAATATTTTTCCACATCTCTAAGTATAGAAGCCGGCTCAAACGGGCGGATTTCCGGCTGTACATTCATCACCAAATCGCCGATGCTGATACTGATTGAAAAATCAAGATCGCCGTTTCCGATATTCGCGACATTTCTGATAAACGACATGGTATCGCCAATCGCGACGTTCGCCGTTATGGGCGTAGTATCAACTTGAATGCCGGGGGCCGTAAGCGCGAAATCCTGCGTGGTTGTGTCTTCTTCAATTACCACAACTCCGCCGACGGTTTGCGGGTTATAATACATAGCGGACGCTGTAACCGCATAAGTCCCCGCGATTAATTCGAGCACATAATTCCCGGACGCGTCGGTCGAATCGGAAGCATTGCCTGCCGTTACAAGAGCGCCCTCAATAGGATTGCCGGAAGAAAGTTCAGTAACAGTTCCTACAATATAACCTGGTTCCACGCCGCCCCCGCCAAATACGGTAAAGTCATCGATATACCAGCCGGGGTATGTAACAGACGCGTCACTGCCGAAATCGAACTTGAACATTACTGACGCTCCGCCGTAGGCAGCAAGATCGAATGTGTCGAATTGCCAGAAATTATCAGCATGTCCCGTAAATATCTCTTCGCCGGACATCGGGTTCGCGGTATTAGCTATGCCGTCATATCCGCCATCGGGAACGATGACCGTCCAGGTGACTCCATCATCCGTTGATATCTTAACGTTACCGCCATCCCAGCTGGTCTCAATATCATACCAGTGCCAAATACCAAGAATAGCGTTAGCAGAAAGTCCAAAGGGCGGAGAAATAAGGTGCATAAACTGGTCATTGCTATAATCTCCGGAAAGACCTGTCGCCCACAAATTTACTCCCGAATGAGCGCCGCCGGGGCCTGAGGAGGGAACGCCCCATTGCCATTCGCCATCGCCTACGAACAAGCCATTTGTGGCTTCAAAAT
>CAZKYQ010000019.1:0-3337 GCA_964556975.1 uncultured Ignavibacteria bacterium | reverse complement strand
GTACCAATAGTACCATCAGCGTTTTCGATTCCGACAGTGGCTCCATCATTGCCATGACCAGCGTCATCCATGGAGCCATATTGATAGACTATTGAACTATCATCTCCGCTGATAACCGCTTGAAAGAAAAGCGAGCCTGTATTGCTGTAATGTGGAAGTCCATCATAAGAGACAATTAGCTGATTGGTATTAGTATCGGTGTAATAGTAAACCTGGCCTCCATTAGCCGGATTGAGGTCATCCCAAAACAGAGCCAGAAGATTATTGGGTTCATTTGCGGTAGGTATTGAACTGTTAAAAAGCGAGTTTGACGTGCTCGTAAAAGAAATAAAGCCATTAGAGCAAATGTAGAACTGGGTGAAAGTGTTTCCGTAGAACGTAAAATCAAAACCGATCGGAAAAGGTCCCTGGTTATCGTCGTCGCCTAAAGTAACGGGTGTTCCGTTGCCAGAGATGTCCGTCCAGTTGAAAACCGGAGAATTCAAGGCGTTATCATCGCTGTCGATGAAATAATACCCGCCGCCATCCGGCCCGCCGTGCTCAAGAATCACGGGCGGATCTAAGGGCTGAAGCCTGTAGTCATCACCATACTCTTTTTCCCAAAGTTCTTTTTCGGTAAGCGCGCCGGCTATTGTAAAAAAACCAAATAGGGCAAGCATCAGAACCGCAGTTAGAGTGATTTGTAATTTCTTACTCATGTAATTTTACCTCCACTTAAAAATTAAATTATATTATGAAAATTAGGAACATTTCCAATAACAGAAACCTCCTTCTTGATTAAATAAATTACATTACAGTTTTTCAGCAAGCGTTATTTCCTCATGCTTTTATACAAGATAAATAAATAATATAAAATGTCAAGTTTTATTTGCATTTGTTGCGTGTACTGTAATCTGTTGACTTGCTTTGCCTTATGGGTTTCGCTCCCAAACACGAGATGGAATTTTCGGATTTAATTTCAATTTTTCGATTTTAAGAGAAATTTTCCATTCATTATCATTCGAGAATATGAAAATTTCCGCGGGATAATAACCGTTAGCATTTTCTTTTCTTTTGCTGTAATCCGCGTACAAATTTAGATATTGATTCCAGACTGAAAACGATCTTCGGTCAGGATTTGAATTGACAACAAATTCTTGATTGCCAAGAAATAGAATTTTCTTACCTGAACCGCTAACAATTGAATTTTGGTAATAAAACTGTGGGAAAACAAAGTACCCAATATCAAAAGGGGTCAGGTCTTCTATGCCATATTCAGGAATTTCCAGCCGATCATTTTGACCATACATGGTCCAACCCGGAAATTCTCGATCCCGGGCGTAGGCCTCATCACCAAAAACCACAAGCTTAAAAATATCTATTTTAAGCGGGCCCTCAATCAGGAACATCAAGGAATCGCCCCTATTTATAATCATCTGGAAAGAGCCTGATTGCGAACCCTTCGAACCATTAAATTGAATAGTTCCCCTCAATGCTACGGATGAGGCGTTTTGCAGAAAATCGGAGCCGATAGTAAATAGCAAGCCGGGATCAAGCGGTTTCCCCTGCCATGGTACAATACACGATGAAAAAACAACACAAGAGATGAGCGCGAATAATACGAATACTTTACCAAGCGGCCGGTTCACCTAAGATAAATCCTCCCAATATTTTTACAAACGGGGTGAAAATAATAGCGAAGATATTTACACCGGTAAAACTTCCAAGAATAATAATTCCGAAAAGAACCATAGGCCCGGCCGATCTCAGTTTTTGAAGGCCCAGATAAACATCACGTGAAACTATGCCCTCAAGAATATGAAAACCGTCGAGGGGCGGCAATGGAAACAAGTTGAAAACCATAAGAACAATATTCAAGGTTACAGAAAATTGGATCATCATTAAAAAAAACATTCCGCCATCGGACCCGGACAGTATTGGCGCGAGTATTCGGTAAACAACGCCCGATGCCATTGCCAGAACAAGATTCGAGGCCGGTCCGGCAAGTGAAATCCATACATTGTCCTTAATAGGATTTTTAAGATTGTTCGGATTTACGATAACAGGCTTCGCCCAGCCGAAATGAACGATGAAAATCGCCAGCAAGCCGAAAAGGTCAATGTGTGGAATCGGATTCAATGTTATCCGTCCCATGTTTTTTGCGGTCGGGTCCCCAAGCCTATTTGCGACGTAGGCATGCGCGCTTTCGTGCATTGAGATAGCAAGCAAAAACGGCGGGAGGAAAAAAATCGCCTTCATCAGAAAATCACTCATAATTTACCTTTTCGATTATTGGCATAAAACTCCGATCTAATTCCGCGTCCATCCGATGTAACCTACTCTAAATCCCCATGAATTGCAAGAATATCAAAATCAAGTTAATCTGAATTTCATCTTCTTGGCTTTGGTCAAGCCAAAACTATTTTCTCTATTATAACGAACACCCTTTGAAACATGGGGGTTGCCATTGAAAAAAAATCTCCAAAGCTTTTCGCTTCCTCCTTCTCCGATTCCAATTCTCGGCGACGCGCATATCTCATTTCGACTAGCAGGCGGCCCGATAATATAGATTTCCTTTCCCGCAAGATCTGTCCCGTTATGTTCTTTTACAATTCCCAAAGCTTTTGTCATCTTACCGGGACCGGATGAAATATTAATGTCCACGGCCGTTCCTCTTCTTTCACGCATGTTTTCCATATTGTATAAAGGCTCTAAACCCCTGAGAAGCACAGCCGAAGGGAAACCGTTTTTTTCAGTGACAACATTCATCATAAAGTGGTTTCCGTAGGTAAAATAAACATAGAGAAAGCCTGCAGGTCCGTACATAACTTCATTGCGCTTTGTTCTACCGCGGAAAGCATGACAGGCCGGATCAGTTTCGCCGATATAAGCCTCTGTCTCGACAATTATCCCGCCAGTTTTGACTCCTCCGACATTTGAAATAAGCTTACATCCCAAAAGATCAACCGCCACTTTTATTGTGGGTCGATTGTAGAATTTCTTGGGAAGTTTTTTCATTACATTTTTACTTTAACAAAGGTAAGCCCGTTCAAATTATTTTTTGGGTGAATTTGAAATCATGTAATACAATCGGGATGAACATGAAAATCAGAAAGCGCTATCATGTCAAAAAAGGATTATATTCTCTTTCCTGAACAATCGTGGAGTCGGGGCCGTGCCCGGGATATATTATCGTATCATCGGGAAGAACCAGCAGTTTTGTTTTTATTGATTCCATAAGCAGATCATGAGAGCAACCGGGGAAATCCGTCCTGCCGACTGACCCCAAAAACAAAGCGTCGCCGGTAAACACGACTCCATTTCCGTATAGCGAAATAGATCCGGGCGAATGGCCCGG
>CAZKYQ010000018.1:21694-26250 GCA_964556975.1 uncultured Ignavibacteria bacterium | reverse complement strand
GCGACTGTGGCAATGATAGTGCCGCCCGAAACCGCCGATATTCCCGACGCGATAATCTGTCCTTTTTCAACAGATTTTTTCAATACGATTCCGTCGATAGGAGATTTTATTACAGTATCTGACAAACGTTCCTTGGCATCCTCAAGATTGGCTTTGGCTTTTACAAGGCTTGAGTTCGCCCGTTCACGCTCCAGCAGCATGCTCTCATGCTCCAGTTCCGAAATCAGGCCTTGCTTGAAAAGTTGGTCCGCCCGTTCAGCTTCTTTACCGGCAAGCGAGAGACCTTTCCTGGCGACTTTGAGATCGGCCATCGCTTGATCGTAGTTGTTTTTAGTGGTTGTTGCGTCTAACCTCGCGATCAGAGCGCCTTCCTTCACAATATCCCCTTCCTCAATGGGAAGCTCGATAATTTCGCCCGATGCTTTCGATTTAAGATCGATTGTAAGTATCGGCTCGACAATTCCAGTGGAGTTTACGGAGATGGTAAGCGTACCCAGTTCGGCAACAGCGGTGGAAATTTTAGTTGGCGAGCCTTTAGTTTCATTCGATGATGTGAAATAGCCGTAGGCAAAATACGCTGTTCCGAAAACAGCGATTATTATAATTGTAATTATTATTTTCTTCATTGAAATAATCTCCAGTCCTAAATTATCAAAAAGCCATTATGCATTATAATAGACACATGGTTTCAAGCAAAGTACTAATAATAATTTACAAAAGATAAAATGAATTCCAGGGACATTATTTACTGTTAAAAGGAGCTTTTACTCTTCATCGCTAGTCTTTTTCTCAATGAAAAACTCCGGCATACGGCCGCATGCGCCCACAAGGCAGAACGGGTCTTCGATCTTCAACGGCTCGCCGATGGCGTATCCCTGCCCGTATTTCGCGCCAATCAGGTTGCCGTAAGTGCGCGCCATCGATTCCAGGGTCCACAGATAGTTTTTGTCTTTTTCGGGATTAAGAAATTGAGAGCGGTGCGCCGAAAGCGCCTGAATCCATTGGTCGAATTCACTGGTTATATCAACAACGAAAGTCGGCGCTACTTCGGGCGGAAGCATATAATGAAACAACGCGTTTACTCTGTGTGTGGGAATATCTATCGGCAGTTTTTTGAACGTGGCGTAGTTTACCGCGTTTACCACTATCCTCCCGCAGGCGAGATGGTCGGGGTGAGACTGCCTTTTGCCATGGCCCCCTTTCCACCATGGGGCAATCACCATTGATGGTTTGTGCCGCCTGATTATCTCGGCGGCCATAATTCTCGATTCGTAATCATCCCGCAATTTGCAGTCTCCCATGTCAAGATGGGCGGCTATTTCCGCGCCCATTATCTTAGCGGCTTCGATAACCTCCTTTTTGCGGAGCTCAGAAGTTCCGCCTGTTCCCATTTCACCGCGAGTTAGAATCGCGAGGCCGATTTTATAACCGCGTTTCTTCAGTTTGATAATAAGCCCGCCGCATCCGACTTCGATATCGTCAGGGTGGGCGCCGAAAACCAAAAGATCGAATTGGTTGCTAATTTTCTCTGCCATTTTTCAACTCCGCAAAAACCATTTAAAAGGCCGACAGCTAATAGTCTACATTATAAAATGAACCGAACAAAACAAAAAGGGCGATTTAGTTTTTCTTAATATAGCTCATCACCGCTTCAACTCCCCCGTTTTTCTCGATATTAAGCATTTTATTCAGCCCAGATGAATATACACTGTCGCCATTTCTCATGTTCTCCGCGTATTTTTTATGTCCGAAATATCTTACGGCGTGATACGCGGTCCATTGGGCAAATCCTTCTCTGTCAATTTTCTTCATATTCTCTGAGCAGTTTTCAGCCTGCCAGGCATGAGTTATTTCATGCGCGATGACCCATATCATGTCTGTTTTTCGCAAGCCATAAAGCACATATATGTTATAATCATCGCCTTTCCGATAGAACAGCCCATTTATATCATTACTCATATTTTTTGATTTTCGTTCCAAAAAGATTTTATCCTGCAATTCGTAATTAATTTTGTGATTAACTTTAATTCTCAGCTGGCCTTCAAGAAAACCAACGGCCTTTTTCTTTATGGGGGTAACGAGATGCGGCTCGAATATGGCCTCCGCCCGGCATTGGGGACACAAATAACGGCCGTCATCCAATTTTGAACCTCTTGACCCCACCGGCGCCCCGCAATCGGCGCACGGGGAATATCGCGCCACACAAGTCTTACAGTATTTCCTCGTTTCATCGCCCTCAAAATACTCATAATCCCGCAATAGAGCATCCCCGCAGGAATAACAGGTTTTCGCTTCACTTGCGCAGTTTTCGCAGAGCAGTGTTTTGCCTAAGCGCGTAAGCGTGTTTGACGGCCTGTTACATCTTTGGCACCGGGGTTTATTTATTTCACAATCTCCGCAAATGTTAATTTTCAATTCGGGATAATAAACATAACTGCCGGTAATTGATTTTCCACAAAGGCCGCATTTTTTTAATTTAATAAAACAGCTCGAACAAAACTTATAATCGCCGACAATGATTGAGGATTTTGAGAGTTTTCCGCAAGAGGAGCAAATATCATATTTTGAATAACAATCCGAACAGTAGGTCGTATTATCAGGGCCGCTGTAATACTTACCGCTGATATTCTTGTTGCAGATATCGCATTTAATCGCCGCAAAGGCTGAAGAATATAATAACAGTATCAGAACAAAATTAATTAATATTAAATAACGATATCGTTTCATCAAATATGCCGATCAATTGGCATTTGAGGTTTGCTTCAACCCATTCAAATATTTAATTGAATCGATAAGGCCGCTTTCAGGAAATATCTCCAGAACCATATCGGCCTTAATTGCGTTGATTATTTCAAGATAGGCCGATACATTTAATTTTCCGGTTCCGAGGGCCTTGTGTCCGCCAGCCTTTGTTATGTCATGTAAATGTACAAGCTCAACGTGTTTGATATTATCACTATAGAACTTCAGCATTGTAGCTCTATCATTGGGGGGAAGGTTTTCTGTGTGGCCGGCATCCCAAACAAGACAAAGCCCCTTTTCAATCGCCAGCCGTGAAATCGCTTTTAGAAACTGAGCCGGAAGATTACTGGTGTTTTCAATGCAGATCTTTATTTTGCCGCCGGCATATTCCATGATTCTTCTCACAGATGTTGAAAAAAGCTCAATATGCTTTTCCGGAAAACGCCGCTCCATAAAAACAATTTTCTTCTTCCCAAGAGAATAAAAAGCCAGCCTCCCGGGATGAAAAACAAAATATTTGCCGTTTAAATCAATAGCGAGATCGATCATTTGAAAGATGCGATTTATACCGGCCTCTCTTATCAAATCATGCCGGTTCATAAGAGACACGTCTGATGGGCCATGAAAGCCAAGCTCAACACCAGCGGATTTGAAGTAATTGTTTATTTTCGCCCGCGCTCCAAACGGAATATTCTCCGGAAAATATCGTGAGAGATCGAGGCTGAATTGCACGAGATTAAAACCATGTTTTACGGCAAAATCGGCGTTGTTTTCGATATTGCGCATTTTCGGAAAGGCCGCGAAACCGATCTTTCCGCCAAAATGATTTTCTATTTTCAGGTTTTTCTCTCTTTCTTTTTGGCGGCTGGAAATAAAACATTGTTCAAGATCAGCCTATATCCGGGCGAATGTTTATGAAGCCTAAGGTCGGTTGGCGGGTCGCCGATCATGTGTTGATAATCTTCCGGGTCATGTCCCCCCATAAAAGTGAACGTGCCTTTTCCTATATTTCCGTGGATATATTTAACTTCGTTTTTGCCGGGCGTTTCAGCTAATATTGTTACGCTCTTCTTGACAAATTGCTTGTTGTATCCCGTGCATTGCCCCCAGAAACCCTTGACAATATCAGTATGGTTTTGTACAAGCATAGTGGGGACAGGGTCCCATTTGGCGGAAAAATCAAACAGCGAAAAATAATCGGCTTCGGCGCTCATGCCCCGCCCTCCGCGAGTGGGAGATGTATCAATATCTGAATGCTCATAAATTGACGGATTTGTTACCAAATTGAAATTCTCAAAGGCGTACGCGCGGCTAAAATCGAGTTTTGATTTATAAGACGGGTCTATCGAATCGCCGTCAAACTCCGACGGTACGATATCCGTCTGATATGCCGCCCTGCAAATATCATAAGTGTCGGTCGCCGAACACATCGCGAACAAGAAGCCGCCCTTAACAACATATTCATTTATAGAATTTACAACAGCCGATTTTAATTCTGATACTTTGCTAAAATTCAACTCGCGGGCCGTAGTTTCGTTGAGGGCCTTGTCCTGCTTGTACCACATTGTGTTTCTATAAGCGGCGTAAAACTTCCCATATTGCCCGGTGAAATCCTCATGGTGCAAGTGGAGCCAGTCATAATCGTTTAATTTGCCAAGAAGCACTTCAGGGTCCCACAAGATTTCAAATGGAATTTCAGCATATTCCAATGCCAGATTTACGGCATCGTCCCATGGCTCGTTCTTCCTGGAGGGAGGCGCGTAAATCGCTATTTTCGGCGCTTTTTCAAGCAGGACCGATTCCATATTGCTTTC
>CAZKYQ010000018.1:0-21594 GCA_964556975.1 uncultured Ignavibacteria bacterium | reverse complement strand
ATGCCTGAAAATTTCTTATTCCCCAGCTTAAAACCTATCTCCCTATCAATTACCGATGATTTTTTTGCAAGTTCCGGACCAATAAGCCTTAAGCCATATTTGCAGAAGTTATTATATGACTTTTCAAATTCATAAAGGAAGGACTGTAATATTTCTACCCTCTGAAATTTTCTTCCGGCCTCGACCGCAAGCGATGAAGCGGTTTTGCGAAGCTTAGCTGGGAAATCCTTTTTATCGGAGTTGATATTTATTCCCACGCCCAAAACCGCATAGGAAACGCTGTCTAATTCAGCGGAAACATCAACAAGGATGCCCGCAATTTTTTTATTTCCAATAAGACAGTCGTTAGGCCATTTTATTTTCGGCGCAAGGCCTGCCGCCCTTTCTACAACTCTGCAAATCGATAAGGCGGCCACCAGAGAAAGGGCGGGCATCTTTACTACAGAAATTTCGGGCCTGAGCACAATAGAAAAGTAAAGCCCTTTGCCGGAGGGCGAATGCCAAGAGCGCCCCAGTCTTCCGCGGCCCCCGGTTTGCTTTTCTGATATTATCACCGTTCCATCGAGCGAGCCGGATTCCGCAAGCCTTCGCGCAGTATTATTGGTTGACACTATTGATTTATAGGCGATGATCCTGCGCCCAATGGTTCTGCTTTTTAATCCGCATAAAACCACCGGCGGTAAAATTGAATCCGAAAGCTCGGAAAGCGAGAGGGGCTTTGGGCCGATTATTTCAATTCCCGATTCGCGAAGCTCGGAGATGTTCTTTTTAATGCTTTCCCTTGCAAGCCCTGTGATTTTTTCAATATCTGATAACGAAATATTTTCGATTGTAGAGCTAAGAGCCGCGCGCAAAATCTCAGCTTGAATTTGATACGACTTAAAAATCAAATTGTTAATCACTCCAATATCCTGAATGACAAATCCAAAACGGGAGCCGAATGAGTTAATGCCCCGATTGAAATGCGGTCAACTCCCGTCGCCGCGATTTTCCCGGCGTTCTTTAAGTTGATGTTTCCGGAGGCTTCAAGCGCGATATTCGCGCCTGATGATTTCACAAGTTCCACAGCCTTTTTCAAGTTCGCGGCTGAGAAATTATCCAGAAGCACAAAATCAGGCTTATAAGGCAAAACAGCTTTTAATTCCGATAGATTTTTCACCTCGATTTCAATCTTTGCCCTCGTTTTTTTTCGGTGAATCAACGCCTTCTCGATAGCCTGTTTCAGTCCTCCGGCGGCCGCTATGTGGTTTTCTTTTAACAGATACATATCATAAAGGCCATGACGATGATTTGTTCCCCCGCCGTGTTTCACGGCTGCTTTTTCCCACGACCGCATTCCAGGCATTGTCTTCCTGGTATCAAGAACTTTTACTGAAAGGCCGCAAACCTTATCGGCGAATCTGCCAGTCAATGTCGCCACGCCGGAAAGATGGCTGATTATATTCATCGCTGTCCTTTCGCCAATGAGCAAGCAATCAAGCGGGCCTTTGGCGAATATTAATTTTTCTCCGGGAAGAACTTTTTTGCCGTTGTTAGCGTAAGTTTTAAATAGAACCTTAGGAGATAGCGATTTGAAAACAAGCTTGAACTGTTCAATACCGGAAACGATTCCCTCGGATTTCGCGATAACGACAGCTTTTCCATTTATCCCTTTGATATCCAAAGCATTTGTCGTTATGTCCCCTTTTCCAATATCCTCTTTCAGGGCAAGCCGGACAAATAACTTATCAGCATTATTTCTTATCATGAGTATAATTTACTTTATCACCCAATTATGTCAATATGGAATTATATTGACAGCCATTTTAAAACGGACTATGATATAGAGGAGAGCAATTTTATGCATGTTCCGGATAAAATCCCGTGTGAGCTAAGGGGATATAATAATAAGGCATGCTGGCTGCACAATCTCGCCTCAAGCGGCGACAGATCACATATCCAGGATAATATTCTTGTATGCAGAGATTGCAAGCAGTTTAAAGACATCATAAACCGGGGATTCGGGCGTCGCGATGCCGACCAAACCCTGGGAAAAACCATAGCGAGGCTGCTAATACTTGTTTCGGAAAGAACCGCCAGGCTTGAAGACACAAGCACGCTTCTAAAATCTAAAGCTGAAGAGCTTACGCTGATTAAGACCATTACCGACGCGGTTGTAAAAACCACTAATCTCCATAAAGCCTTGAAAATTATTTTGACCGGTGTAACCTCAGGACGGGCTTTCGGCTTTAACAGGGCCGGAATATTACTTATAGATGAAAGGCACGAGTTTCTGGTGGGCAAACACGCTGTCGGGCCCAAAAGCCGGGAAGAGGCCGCTAAAATCTGGAGTGAACTGAAAACCCAGAGCTTTGAACAGCAAATCGATAACATCCTTAACGCTCCAGCCATCGAAACAGATTTTCTTCACAACACAATTTCAAAGATTAAAATCCCTCTTTCCGACAAGGATAATTTTTTCATAAAATCACTTTGGGAAACCGAGCCGAAATTTATTAAAAAAGATGATTTTGATAATGTTATGACCAGAAAAATAAGCATGTTTTTCGATTTTAAAGAATTTGCTGTAATTCCTCTTCGCGCGGACGGCCCTCCGCTTGGTTTGATGATTGCCGATAATTATTATACCAACCAGCCTATTTCGGAATCTTCAATAGATGTCCTGCATACGCTGGCGACGACCTGCACCAGCGTCCTTGAGAAGACGCTCCTTCATCAGCAGCTTTCAGATAGGCTAAAAGAATTGGAGCATTT
Source organism: uncultured Ignavibacteria bacterium (assembly GCA_964556975.1). Classification (GTDB taxonomy): domain Bacteria; phylum Zixibacteria; class MSB-5A5; order UBA10806; family UBA10806. The sequence continues at coordinate 18,840 of CAZKYQ010000018.1, read as the reverse complement.
CAACAAGCTTTTGAGAGAAAACCAAAATTATTTGATTCAAACAGAACGCCTTGCCGATATTGGCAAATTGGCCACTACGGTCGCCCATGAATTTAAGACACCTCTTGTGATTATTGGCGGATACGCAAGGAGAATGATAAGAACCGGCGAATCAGGGAAGTATGATAAAAAGGACCTCGAAATTATCGCCTCGGAAGTATCGCGCCTGGAGGAAATTACTTCTCAACTGCTCGAATATTCCCGCAAATCCCATCTCGATAAAAAGCCGCATTGCGTAAACAGCCTTGTCAGAGAATCTCTCGGCTTTATGGAGGGGCAAATCAAGTCCGACAATATAAAGCTGACGACAAATTTCGATCTAAACAATCCTCTGGCCGATCTCGATGAGCGCAGAATCAGACAGGTCATTTTCAATATTGTCGGCAACGCTTTGGACGCGATGCTTCCCGGCGGCAAGCTGGTAATATCAACAAAAACGGAAAACGGCAGCGTTATTTTAGACGTGGAGGATAATGGCAAAGGGATTCCCGACGAAGAAAAAAAACGGCTTTTTACGCCATTTTTTACGACAAAATCAAGAGGTTCAGGATTGGGGCTTCCTATATCAAAAAAAATCGTGGAAGATCATGGGGGACATATCGAGTTTGAATCGCAAATTTTGGCAGGCACAAAGTTTTCAGTGTTTTTTCCGCAAAAGAAATGAGCAAGAATCATGTCAAACATAAAACAAATTCTTAATATTCGGGGAATTTATACAAAGGGGAAAATATGCGATCAATATTGGTAGTAGAAGATGAAAAACATCTTCGCGATCTTTATACAGATGAACTTGAGGACGTTGGTTTTTCGGTTCGACCGGCCGCCACAGGACGCGAAGCTATCGAAAGCGTCAAAAAAGAGAGGCCGGATATTGTAGTTCTCGATATCATGCTCGATGATATGGAGGGGCTGGAGGTTCTCGACGAGATCAAGTCTATTGACAAAACCATACCGGTAATAATCAACTCGGCCTATTCGGTCTACAAATCGGATTTTTCAAGCTGGATGGCGGATGATTATATCGTAAAGTCCTCCGACCTTTCGATATTGATGAAAAAAATAGACGAGCTAATTGGCGCGAATTAGCAATCTTGGCCATGCAATCAATCTGCAGTTTTTCATCCGAATTTCCGTATGCTTTTTCATTATTGCGCGAAAAAAAGACCCCATCATAAGCAGACGGGGCCTAAAAACTTAATTTATTCAGCTTTTACTTTAATAAGGTCATTTTTTTAACTTCTATATAGCTTCCCGCCGTAAGCCTGTAGAAATAGACTCCTGATGAAAAATCGGAGCCATCCCAAACCAGATCGTGACCGCCAGACGGTAATAGCCGTTTTTTAATAACATCAATCCTTTGCCCGACAACATTATAAATTTCAATTTCAACATCGGAAGCCTTAGGCAATTGGAAGCTGATATTGGTCGATGGATTAAATGGGTTGGGCGTGTTTTGCATCAATTTGAAGTCTGTCGGCATATCGGATGAATAATCTACCAAGGACGGTGTTGCCACGGTAAATGACCATAATTCAGAATAGGGCCCCCATCCGTTTGCGTTGTCGCCCTTGACACGCCACGAATAGACCGAATCCATAAGCGGAACCGAAGGCGGCGTAAATAGCGTATCGCTAACCAGCGAATCAATAAAAACCGGGTTGGTAAAATCATTATCGTAATAAAGTTCATATAAATAATGGTCGGCGTATTCTGATTGTCCCCATATGAATAACGGGCTGCCGTCAGCCAGTATCGCGTCCTGAGGGGGGGAATAGAGCGCTGGCGCCGGAGGACGAGGATATAACGGGGCAAGAAGCACATCTGTTGCGGTCGGCCCGCTACTTGACACAACAACGTTATAGATTGTTTTGGTTTGATAACCATCCTTCAGGAACACTAGCGTATAGCTTCCCGGAGCCAGCAGCCTTCTATAACGGCCGTAACCCGGCCTTGATAAGCGCGGATTGATATCCTCGTTAATATGCTGTAATACCTGCACCTCCGCCTCTATTGGTTCAAGCGTAATTGAATCGCGGATAACGCCTGTTATTCCGGCCCCCAGAGCTCTTTCGAGAAGATAGTATTGCCCTGGAAGGTGCGCGGTTACAATTGTATCAAGCAAAGCGGGGTCTTGAATAGTAGTGTCGGATACCTCGACTGAAAACGCGGCGGTTCCAAAAATTCCATAAAAGTATGTTTTAAAATCGCCCTTGTTTACCAGCGCTCGCCTGGCAGTGTATGTACCGTTACCTGAATCGTCGGGGATGGCGGTTATCAATGAAGTATAACTCTGGCAAATCGATTGCATTAATGGCTCATCGGGGCTCATGCCATGACCTCCTACATTCCCATACCAGTACCATGGATAATAGGCCACGTTGGGACGGCCGTAAGTCGGAGAGTGGTAATCCAACGCTACCACGGGACGATAACGCCAGGCGAAATCGGCCATAGCTGTATTTTCGGTCTGGGTAAAAGGGGCCGTTCCTTTGTACATCAAAGACTCAGGCGTTGTCGATCCGACGCCGTTATCTATGCTCCATCCAAAATCATAGTTGCGGTTGTTATCAACTCCATCATGGATATCGAAAATACCGTTGTTGTCATTATCGCATTTATTTTTACGCCAAATCGTATTGCCGCTCTCAACCTCTAAATGGCCCTCGGGGTTTATAAAAGGCACGCAATAAATTTCAAGATTATGTACATATCCGGTTATGTCCGGGTCCTCCATATTATAAAGGCGAACGATATCCTGCATAAAATTCATGACAACTTCCACGCCGAGGACTTCGTCGGCATGTACTCCGCCACAATAAAACACTGCCGGTTCATCTTCATCAATATCGACATAATCGGATATCTTCAAGCGCAGCATGGGAATAGAATCGCGCGTAGAATAGCCCATTGTATCGAGCTTGCATATTAGGGGATTGCTTGCCGCGAGGTCGGTCATGGTCTGCAAGGCGTCTGCATACCGAGTATATTCAGCCGGCAATTGCGCCTGCCCGAGTGAGAATAAGACCATAAATAAAGTAAATATCCCAATAATCACGCTAATTTTCATTAAATCCCCTTTGCTTGTAAAAAGAACGACTGTCGAATACTAATATATCTGTTTTTTAAAAAACGTCAATAGAAAAAGGGCTTCATGGAACCCTATCCCGTTGTCTGCCAATGCGTTGTGGGTTCCACAAAAGACCTTTTTTCATTACGCTCTAAACAGTGTCTATTTTAACAGCGTCATACGTTTCGTTTGTTCAAGCCCTCCGGTAGCCAGCCTGTAAAAATATACTCCCGAAGGAACATTATCAGCTTTCCAAGTAGCAAAATGATTCCCGACATTCAAATTTTGGTCAACCAAAGTTTCGATTTTCTGGCCGAGCAAATTAAATACTTCGAGTGTTGTTTTCCCCGATTCAGGTATCGAAAATTCAATAATAGCTGTGGCGTTAAACGGATTGGGATAACTTTGCGAAAGTGAAAATCCTGTTGGCATGATGGTATTATCCTCTATATCTGTCGTATACAAAGATCCCGTAGTGAATTTGATAGCCCGTCCGTCAATCAAGGAGGCCGCTCCGTCCGCATAGTGGTTATTAAATAGATATTCAATACCATCGCGCCTATCAGGCGAACAGATGCCAACAGACGCCGAATAGGGATTATTGGCGTCAAAATATTGGAAAATAATATCGTTATCGTTGGTTTCAGTCGGCCACGCAAACCGGTCGAGTATTACTATCTCAAATGTTTCATTGCGATATACATCATCGGCCCAAGCATTATCATAGGCGATTATAAAACGAGAATTAACATTGTCATAATGATAATACACTTTTGGTCCCATACTGCTATAGCTTGAGTATTTCAGGTCGTCCCAGAAAGGGGCCAGCATAGCCGAAGCGTTTTGGGGGGCGGGAATCGGCGTATTAAACCACGCGTTCCACCACGATTGTCCCATGGCCACATGCCCATTATCGCATATCGTTATTTCGTCGTACAATTCTCCATAATATGAAACGGAGAATGGAAGCCCTATGGTAACCACGTCATCGTCGGCTGGCTGCACCCAATCCCAGTTTTGAGTATCTATATCTATCCAGTTATACGTAGGATGGATAGGATAACCAACGTCTGTATTATCAAAGCAGTAGTAACCGTAGCAGTCCGGCCCGATAGGATCACTGCTTGTTACTGTGCCGACAACTTGGTTGAACGCGGCTGAAACTGTTTGCGGCCCTTCTCCTGTAAATTCCAGCGTGAAATTAATAATATGTCCGACATATATGCCGCCTTCAACTGAAAGCATAAATGTATCGCCATTGTTATCAAATGAACCGTTCGGCGCGCAATCGCCAAAAACAGCGATAGAATCAACAATCGATACCTGATCGTCCGTTGTGCGCAAGACAGCCGAGGCCCCGTTTATATCAAGATTACCTATATTCGTTAGAGAAATATGCATTTCAACAAGTTCGCCCGGATCAATCTGCCCGTTGCCGGAATCAATAATTATAACTGAATCAGCCACAAACTGCGCCGCTTCAAACGCGACCTGAATGACCGCGTCCCATGAATTTCCGCTGTTATCGCTGATGTCAAGAAAGAGATCCGCCATGTATCCATTAAACGCATCCGATGATATTTCAATCAAGTATGGCAAATCCGCCGAACCGTTCTGCCCTGGCGAAATATCTCCGAAATTAGCGTCTCCTCTGGAGACCGTTATAAAAGGCGAACTGCTGGTTAATGCGGCCGTTACGCCTGCCGCAGTATCAGACAGGCCGTAATTTCTGAGATCAACCGCAAGCTCGATAATCTCCGATGGATTCAGCGAGCCGTTGCCATTGCCCGAAGATTCACCGCTGTTGTCATCATCGATTACGTGGGAAACGTATCCCACAGCCATGTTCGTATTATAAAAGTTAGCTATACCCTCATACGGTATATAACCGCGCGAGGTAGCAGTTACATAAACATCGCCAGGATTATCCGGTGAGATTTCAAAAGAAATCGATCCGTCTTCAGACGTAAAACCTCCTTTAAAGATTTCAGCATCGTTCGTTGCGCAAACATAGGCGCCCTCAATTGGGGAGCCGAAATCGTCATATACCTGGACCGAGAGCAGGTTCTCGCCGAATTCAAGGGAATCATCATGCAAGACGGTCATAGCTTTGGGAATCCCGGTCCAACAGTTAAGCTCCGGGTCGCCCAGAATATTATAACTGTTAAAATAAAGCTCTACCTGTCCGTTAGGCTGGCGATCATTTGGAAAAGCATCCCATAAGGCATTTTTGCCCATCAATTGTCCCTGCGCGAGAGTTGTAACATTTTCGACAAACCAACCCCAGTAAATCCCGCAATCGATTGCGTTTGTCCAACGGGTATGCGCATCATGGTTGCTGTTTCCTATAAAGCCGGGGCCTCCTTTACCGGCGTAACGTATCCAGGCTTCGCCGAAACACATGTCGGTCCAACTGTCATTATAGTCTCCTGTCCCGCAGACAATCGATGTCATTATGGCATATTTCGGACCATTATAAAGGCTGTTCAGGTTGCTGTAAGTATAGTATGGCGCTGTCCATCCGGAGGGATCTCCATAGCCGCGATAATTTACGTAGCTAACACCGCTATTGATTGAACTGTTAACTTCAGCCGCCGAAACGTAATTTGTATACGAATCAAAGAGAGTATCGATATTTGTAAATCCGACATCTGTCATCCGATCGCCGCACCATAGTTTTGTGATTCTGGGGCTTACAAAATGACCGTTGTCTCCGCCGGAAACCACCGTTGCCCGAAGGTACCAATCGGTATCATTCATGTAAGGAGTCCGCTCATAAGAAAACAGCTTAAGCAGGTAATTGCTAAGATCACCCACATAGTCGATTGAGATCCTGCCGATGAAAATCTCCGGGAAATAATCGTTGCCATCGATAAAGGTATAATAATTATCAGATTCTATATCGCCCATTCCGTAGGGATTACTGTAATTCCTTGTTGGAATCCCCATATTCGAAGGCATTGAAACGTCCCCGACAATAGCAATATAGTCCGGTTTCACAAGACAGGAATCAAACCTGTCTCCGATATAATTTTTAATTGTTACATAAGATGGATTAGATCCTATATCGCTTTTGGCAATCATTTCAATTTCAAAGCCTTTGCGGCTTTTCCATTCAGCGAAAGGTTGAAGCTGGCTCGCGAAAGCGTCGGGATAAATAATCCAATACGCTCCCCTGGTAACTTCAATCGGATCAAATAGCGCGGGATTATCAAGTATTGAATTGTATATGGGCGCGAAAGCCTCTGAAATCCGGCCATTGTAGCGAGTAATTTTAGACCCGCTATGATCAATTTCAATCTCCAGGTCGTGGTAAATCACGAGTTTCATGTTTTCCGGATCGTATTGCACCGGAGCGAAAGTAATAGTATAGATTCTGATATCCCTCATAACGCCGGCAACTTCGCCTTTTACGATTTCTTGCTGAAGCCCTAACGAAAAGCTCTGATCGGGGCCGAAGTATGATTCCATATCTTCATCGGTGGCGGAGGCAATTGCTATATTGTCCAGTTCAGCATATTCTGACCGAATTATTCTAATTGTAGGATCAGAATCAAATGGAACCGCTATTTTCCTTGTTATTGTGGGAAGTAGAATATTGTCCGGGCCAAGTATCGCTCCGCTCGAACTTTCGAAATCATCCGGAAGCCGTACCATATACCGGTCTTCATTATTAACTTCCGCCTCTTCCAGGTTTATTTCCGAAATTTTCAAATTTAATACTGTGCGGTTTTGCTGAGTTTCCAAAACGGAGATACCGGAACCGCCTTCGCTTAATAACACGTTTCTGTTTTCGGCGGCCGAAATTGAAACAAGACCTAACAACAAAATGATTACTAATACTCGATTGCGCATATACTGACCTCCCGACGTCAATTAGGTAAGGGGATGGATTTTAATCTAATTCTCATAACTTCATTATTCCAACAGACAAAAAACCGCTTACGTTCCCAAAATTAACAGTTCAAAAAAATGAAAGCCAACTCGATTTTTTGTCTGAGTTGATAATATATATAAAATTGTATGAAATTACTAACACTTTTTCAAACAGCGACATTCTGATTATCGCCGCAATATTTGGAATATCCATTTGTGATGTTAAATAAAGAAAACCATCCAGAAAACTCCAGCGCTCTATCTCGTTGAAAATTAACGGCTAAGGCATTTAAAGCATTGCCACCCTAAAGTTTATGTCATTTAAAGCGAAGATATCGGGAGCGGTTTAAAAAATTCCCTGCAATCAATAATTTCGCCGGTCTTATTCTGTCCGGAATTTTTTATAATGGCGAGGGGATAGCGATATGCCCTCACGCCCTCAGGCGGCGCTTTCTGCGGAGAATACTTCTTATTGTATTCTCTATCTCTGATTGCGAATGTCCAATAATCACCCGGAATGGCTGTGAATTTTTTCTCCGGACTGCTTAACGTTCCTTTTATACCCTTGCCTAAACTATAAGGCTTTCCAACAGTAATATGTGGAACAAATCCTGCCCATCGCCTCAAGCGCGGAGCAAGATCTGTTTTGGGGCCGTATTTCGCCCCGATTCTAAGGCGGGTCAACATCGGATGAATTTCGGAATCAAGGGTAATCACATGCCCGGCGGCCTCATGAGATATTTTCGCGATCCTCGCCATCTGCCCGCCCTGGCGATGTGATTCGGTGGCCAAATTGCAAATTTCCACTCGGTCGCCTTCTTGGAAAAAAGACCCTGACACAGCTTCAGGCTCTTCAATTAATAACGAACTCGAATTAACGGCTTCTAATATCCGGACCGCAGTCGCGCAGTTTTCATCGGACCATTTTAGCCCTTCCGAAGACCCTCCGTTGGCATCTAATCCCTTATGGATTTCAATCCTGAGATGTAGATTGGGCACCGAATAACCGCCGCTGGCGTCAATCTCTCCAAAACTAAGCGGGATCTGCTTTCCGGAATGGTCTATCTTTATGGTTAACAAAAGATCATTTTTCGGAAGCGCATCTTCCAAGTACTTTTTTGCCTCCAATATTGAGCCGATCTCAGTTGATGACACGGCCTTAACCTGTCCCAAAAGTTTAATCCTGGTACAGGAATCGGGCCCGCCAAGCGCTGGCTCCCTAATGAAATCATCATCAATATAGTTAATCGACCTTTGCCAAACTTCAACATAAACAATAATATCGTTGTTGGTTTCAGGTGATTGAGGTTCGGGAAAATCGGGCTGCGATCTGAAAGAAATATCTTTTGAAAGCGCAAATGGGAAACCGGCAATATACGCAAGTCCGCGGCCAATCCTAAAATCGATAATTCCACCAGAACCGACCGAAAACCTGCTGATTTTTAATGCCGATGAATTGTCGGATGTTATTTCATTGGCGGTTAACGGTATGGCGAAATCGCCCATAATGTTTCGCGCTAATTGTCGGAAATTTTCGGCCCAAATAAATGATTGCTCGTTCCAATCGGAATCCAGCAAAGCGTGTCCTTGCTGCCGCAACAACCCTATATAGTTCTTAGAGTTATCGAATGTGAACCTTGAAAAATCGCCCTTCATTGAATCTCTTAAAAACTTCTATCCTTGATAAGATTATCAAGCCGCGTTCTGAACTTTTGACTTACCATACGCTTTTCATATCATCGGCAAACTAAACCGTCAAGGATTTTTGATTGATATTGAAATAGATCGGATAGGCTGGCATGGAACTGCTTGATTCAATTTGAACGACGGTTTAAATTTGAAAATTAAGCGGTGAACATCTGATGATTGTTTTTTGACCAAAAACATCTGATTCTTTGGCGTTCTCCAACAACCCAATTATAGCGATTGGCGTAAGCCGTTCTATTTTATTGCCTTATGGTTGGGGCGATAAGTGGAACTTCGTAATATGCAATTCTCTTCCTCATGCAGGATTTATATAACTGGCCGAATTCTTTATTATGGAAAATGGCGGTAAATGATGTCGGGAAAGAACATTTTTTATGGATAAGTTTAATGAAAAGGCGGGGAAAAGCTTAAGATGGATATAATAAAAGAAGTCATAGTCAAAGCAAATGTAGATTATGTATGGTCTTGCTTACAGCAAAAGAAAACTGTTTTTATCAACAAGAAACCTGAAAAAAACAAGGCTGATTGTAGGGAAATTGGACTTTTGGATTCCTCGAATTTAAAGCGAAAATGGGAAATCTGTCAAATAAAACCTCTTAATTTTATGATATTAAAAGGGAAGGATCGACTTTCCGGTATTTCAATAAAAATAGAGTTATCGAAAAAAAATACTAAAACCTTGATGAAATTGAGGATCACGGGATGGGAACGGATCGGCGAAGAAATCTCCCGCAAAGAAATACCCAAAATCAGTTTGGAATGGGAAAATTACCTTAAAAGGCGAAAAAAAATAATTGAATCCTCAAATAAAAAACATGTCATAAACCAGTAATCAAAACGAAATACAAGACTTTTTCTATTTAACGCAACTATGTAAAGCAATCTTGGCTTTATGTTTATCCCACAAACAATTCTTATAAAATGCCAAGTCGAACCAAATTAAAGGAACAAATAACTCATTAAATCCTGTTTTTAACCTTGATGTTGTATTGTAATTCGAGCTTGACAATTTTTCGGCAGCCTTTATATTAAGCCAGAAAAATTATTTTCTCTTCGGAGTATCACCCAAGAAGCTAAGGCAAGATTGAGAGAAAACTAAAAAGAGATATTTGGGGATCTGTATTGCTCCGCCGGGTCCCTGATTTTTTTTAAAATGAAACACATGATTGGCGGCAGTATCGTGAGGAATTTGATTAAAAGCTTTATTGGTTTTGTTTTAATTTGCTGCGCCGTATTGGCCATTTTTATTTCCGGTTGCGGTGAAGAGAAGGTTATTATCCGATACAGAGAAATTCCTCCCCCTGTTGATCTTGTTTCCCCGCCCAATGACACGCTTATCCATGAAAACAACCCGACTTTTGTCTGGCACGAAATTGGTTCCAATGCTTCTTACGAGCTTCAGGTTTCGATTTCGAACGTTTTTATAAATACAAGCATAAATGTCGAGATTTCGGATACGGCTTACACAACTATCTCGCCATTGCTAAACGGATCATTTTATTGGAGAGTGCGAAGCAAAAATCAGGACGGCGTTTGGGGCGATTGGTCGGATGCTGATGTGTGGGCTTTCTCTAAAACCGATAATGTGAATTATATTTTGTTTCAAGGAAGTATTGGCACAGTCGGCACGGCGCAAGACCTGGTCGTAAGAAATGATACGGCTTTTGTCGCCGACGGCGCGGCTGATTTGGTTTTGATAGACGTTTCTAACAAAGCCGCCCCGTCTATTATTTATAATATTGATACTATTGATGATGATTATGCCATGGGAGTCTACATAAACCCTCAAGATACTGTCCCCTACGCTTTCGTGGCGGACCTTGATGGAAAGATCCAGGTGCTTAACACTCGTGATCCGGATATAATTAATCATGGTACGCCTATAGGAGTACAAAACACGGAAGATATATCAGCCGTTTTCATTCGAGATACTCTTTATATTTTTGCCGTCCGGTCCGGCTCGGGATTTAATTTGGCCGGCATGACAATTTATCAGATTATTTACGACCCTGTTTATCCGCCTCAGCCAAGCCAGTATAATTATTGGAATATTATTGAAATGGCCGCTGATGCCAAAGGCGTCTATGCCGACACCGAATACAGCTACGTGGCTTGCGACGTTGCCGGGTTGATAATTATCGACCATCGCGATATTTATGATCCGTACGTGATATCGACTCTTGATCTAAGCTCGTCATCTCTTTCGGTTTTCGCGAAAGGCAATTATGTGTATGTCGCGGCGGACCGCGGCGGGCTTTACATTGTCGACGCTACAAATAAAGCGGCTCCCGTTATAGCTTCGCAAATAAACACGTCCGGCAGAACAAAGGACGTTCATGTTGTCGGCAATTACGCGTTTTTAGCCGATGCTTCCGGCGGCCTTAAGGTTATCGATGTTTCAAACCCCGATTCAGCGCTTTTTGTCGCGGCCTATGATACTCCCTACGCATACGGCGTATATGCCGATTCAAATTACGTTTATGTTTGCGATCGTGACGAGGGCTTGATGATTTTTGAAAATCTTGTTGTTGAGTAGAAAAAATGAATGTTTTAAATAAACAAAATGGAGGATTTATGAAGAGCGCGCTAAAGCTTACATTGTTCACGGCATTGATTGCGGTTTTTGTTGCCGCCCCGGCCATTACCGCCGAAACATTTCGGATAACATCTGATCTTGAAAATGAAGCGGCCTCATTCAGCGTTGGCAAAAGCATCGCTAACGAAACCGTTGTGAGCTTAGACATTCCCGCCGTTGAAATCTCGGCGGTCAGCCTAAACAGTACAGAATACAAGAAAGTTATGCTTCCTACTGCCGAATTCCTATTTGAAGCCGAGTTTGCCGAGGACGGCATGCCTGATCTTCCGGCGATCACTACAAATATCGCCGTACCTGATCTGGCAGGGATTGAGTTTACGGTAAGCTATGAGAGTGTCGAGATTATTGACAATATCGAGATCGCTCCCACACAGCCGTCACCGCTTGAATCCAGCAGTGAAATACCTCCCTTTACATTAAATAGCGACATGTACAGCCGCGACGAATTTTACCCGGGAGAAATAGCCGAAGTCAATGACCCGGTTATTTTACGCGATGTAAGAATGGTGCAGGTGGTTATGTATCCGGTTCAATATAACCCCGCAAAGAAACAATTGAAAATCTATCGGAACATACAGGTCAGCTTATCTTACGGCGGCGAGAACGTCGTCAATCCGAAAACTGTGCGCAATGAGTATATCTCGGAAGCGTTTTTGCCTATCTACCAGTCTATGGTTCCGAATTTCGACGAGCTTTATTCAACTCTTGAAGTTCGCCGCGGCGGAATATTAATCCTGGCCAAAGACGCATTGGTTGATACGCTTCAGGCCTTGGTTAATTGGAAACGCAGAAAAGGTTATGATGTTTATCTGGCCCCGACAACTGAAATCGACCCGGGAGGCAGTCCAACACAAAATGAGGTTTTTAATTATATCAATAACGCCTACGACACATGGGAAATACCGCCGGAATATGTAATGATAGTAGGCGACGTTAGCGGGTCGTACGGCATACCCAATTATCCTTATAGTTCTTATACCTCTGATAACAAATATGCCTGCGTAGACGGAAGCGATTGGATCCCGGATATTGCTGTAGCGAGACTATCAATTGCCAATATGAGCCAGCTCAGGGTATCGTTGGCGAAAATTCTTAATTATGAGTCCAATCCATACATGGAGGATATCAACCATTGGAGAAGAGCATTTAGCTCTGCGGGTAATATTGCGGGGGCAACCACTCCGAGAATTACCGTACTTTGGGTCCGCGAATTGCTCATGAATAATGGATTTACTCAGGTTGATACATGTTTCGCCTATGGGAGTACAAATCCCAATCCGCTTATGCTTGTATATTTCAGCAACGGCCCCTGTATGATCAATTATAGAGGATGGGGATTCACAGACCATTTGGGAGCTCCAAGATTTTACAACAGCGATCTTGACCAGATCCCAAACAATAACAAGCTTGGCATATTGGCATCGATAACGTGCGGAACCGGCGATTTTGGCGCATCGGAATGCTTTGGCGAAAAATGGGTCCGCATGGGGGCCAATACAAACTCTTACAAGGGCGGCCCGGCTTATTACGGTTCCACCGACCATGGCACCCATACGAAATGGAACAACCCCATCATGATCGGCTATAACTGGGCAATATTCGAAGAAAACAATTATCATTTCGCGGCGGCGGCGGTGCAAGGGAAAATTATGCAGTATAACACTTTCCCGCGCGAAACTTATAATGGCGGACAAATACAAAAATACTTCCATACTTATAATATGCTTGGTGATCCCGAATTATCTATACGCACCAAACCGCCGATAATGCTATTTGTAACCAGGCCTTCCTCCATAAATCTTGGAATAAACCAAGTTTCCGTGAATGTTATGAATAATGTGGAACAGCCGGTTGAGGGCGCCTATGTTACTCTTTACAAGGAAACCGGCGGAGAGGAAGAACTCTGGGCCGTCGGCAAGACTGATGCCAATGGCGATATAACTTTGACTTTTGATGCCCCTTCCGCCGGCGACATGATGGTTACGGTTTCAGGACGCGATCTGTTCCCTTACCAGGGAACGATTGAAATAACCAGCGGTGATGTCGCGGTTGGATATGACACTCATCTAATCGATGACGATAACAGCGGATACTCGTCCGGTAATAATAACGGTATAGCAAATCCCAGTGAGATCATTGAGCTTTCTGTTGACCTGGAAAATTTCGGAACGGGTTCGACTGCCTATGGCGTAACAGCCGCAATAGAGGCAATCGATGAAGATCTCGTTACCGTTCTAAATCCCGAAAGCGAATTCGGCGATATCGCCGCCGGACAAACGGCGACCGGCGCCACTCCCTTTGTTGTACAAATAAACGCCAAGGCGCAGGATGGCGACATGGCCAGAGTAAAAATAACCGCGGTTGACTCCAATAACAATTCGTGGGAATCCGCGATAGAATTAATGGTCGAAGCGCCGAAATTGCATGTTGGCGCGGTTGTGTTCTCGGACGGCAACGGGCGGCTCGATCCGGGCGAGACTTTGAACATGACATTGACGGTTGAGAACAATGGAACGGTCGATGCTTCCAATGTAACGGCATCGGTATCTACTATGGACGATTTTACATCATTGCCGAATAATACATGTTCATTCGGCGATATTGCCGCAGGAGGTTTCGCGGATAATTCATCTAACCCATTGATAATATCCTCTGATACCGAATCATTTGACGGCCATACGATAAATCTTACGCTCCACACGCTAACTTCGTCGGGAGCAATGGTTGATCTGCCATTCACGGTTGCGGTCGGGCAGGTATTGACTTCAGATCCGACCGGCCCGGATGCTTATGGATATCATATATTTGACAATTCAGATGCCGGTTATGCTCCCAGCCCCACTTATAGCTGGGTTGAAATTGTTCCCAATCTTGGCGGGCAGGGCACGAGGATGTCTTTTATCGGCGGCACTGACGATGGATCAAATGTTGTAACTCTGCCTTTTGACTTCGTTTATTACGGCGAGCCTCATGGCGCTATTATTGTCTGCACAAACGGTTTCGCGGCGATTGATACGTCTACTTACGATATGGCCGGCCACTATTGGTACAATTTCTCCAACTGGCCAATTCCTGACCCCGGAAACGCCCGGGGCCAGATTTCGCCATTCTGGGACGATCTATCATACAGCGGCGGCACCGACGGCGTTTACACATGGTATGACTCGGACAGCCACAGGTTTATTATCCAATGGCAGCACATGAGACATCAAAACACATACGCGTATAATACATTCCAGATGATTATAACCGACCCCGCCTATCATCCTACGATGACGGGCGATTCCGAAATTCTCTACCAATATAAGACCATTAGCAATAATGACAGCCAGGAAAATTATTGCTCTGTTGGTTTTGAGAGCTGGGACCAGATGACGGGATTAGAGTATTCGTTTGACAATTACTACCCGCCCGGCGCGGCCACCCTTGGCAATAGCAAGGCCGTCAAAATCACAACCAACACCGGCAGGGGCGGTATTAGAGGAACAGTTGATCTTAATAACTTCGGCTATAACGGAGGAGTTATGGTTTCAACATCCGGCGGCCGCTATCGTATTACGGCTGATGACGGTTCTTATTGGATTAAAAACGTGCCGCCCGGCGCTACCGACGTCACTGTCGAAACCGCAGGGTATTTCCCAATGACTGCTTCGGACGCAATGGTTGAGATGAATACCACAATCATCCAGGATTTCAGCATGCTGGTCTGCCCCGCTCCTGAAAACCTCGATGCTTCCGAAGGGCTTGGCGACAGGATTGAGCTTACATGGAATGCCGTTTCTCACGCCGACCTTGACGGTTATAATATCTACCGCGCGGATTGGGAAAACGGAGAGTTTGTAAAATTGAATACTGTGCCGGTAGTTGGCGCGAGCTTCATCGATAATACGATCCCGGACAACGAAGTTTACTGGTATTACGTAACGGCGGCTTTCACCGGAACGTACGGCGGCGCTGAATCATTTGCGACAAACACCGCCTATGGTTCCACTGACGTTGTAACGGATATCGATGAAGAGAGCCCGGCTATCCCGCAAAACTTCTTTATCGCTCAGAACTATCCCAACCCATTCAACCCCACCACTACTCTTTCCTACGGGCTTCCAAAGGACGCTGATGTTCGAATTGACATATTCAATGTACTCGGCCAGAGAGTGAGCACTTTGGTTGATGGCCCTCAAAGCGCGGGCTACAAATCAATTGTCTGGAACGGCATGGATTCCGGCGGCAACAAAGTATCGTCAGGGATATATTTCTATACAATTGAGGCGGGCGATTACCACGCTTCAAAAAAGATGCTGATGATTAAGTAGATAAATTCAGAGAGAAGCCCAAAAGCCCCGGCAGTTGTCGGGGCTTTTTTACTCCTGATAATTCAAAAACTATATCTTAATTATTATTCTTTACTTGTACCAAGTAAAACGTTATCCTATAATATTGAAATTGATCTGTTTTAAGGGAGGTTTTCGGACTTGGAGCAAAAATCTCAATTTATAAAGGAGCGGAGAATGAAATTTCATGCTATGGTTACTGGTTTACTTATCGCCATTTGTCTTACTTTCATGATGGCCGGTCCTATCTTCGCGCTTGGAAGCCAGGACGCGATCACGGTACAGATTCCGACGCAGAACTATGAAATTACAAGCGGCGATCGGGGTCATGAAATTTCTTTAGAAAATTTCGGCCGTCTTCTGATACCCGGAAAACCTGCATTGCCCTCAAGAATCTTCGCTATCGCTATCCCTCCTGGCGCCGAAGTGACAGGCATCAGCTACGATCTCGGCGAGGAGATAAAACTTCCGGGTAATTATAATATTCTTCCGGCTCCTCTCCCGCGGGTTATAGGGCAGGAAGACCCGGCTATTTACAATGGAGAATTATTAATCTATGAGGAGAATTATAATTCAGCCTACGGCAGTAATGATGCTTACCCCGAAAATATCGTGGAGATGATTCGCTCCGCCGGTTATAGAAAATATAATCTGGCGGACGTGAGAGTTACGCCGTTTAGATATCATCCTGTTTCAGGAGATTTATACTATTACCCTGAGATATCAGTTGACGTGGAATATGAACCTTCCCAACGGCTCAGCGAGATAATTATCGATAACTTGGAAAAAACCGAGCGGATCGCCGAAGAAATAATAATCAATTATAACGAGGCACAAAGTTGGCATCCTCGGAGCATGTTGGCCGATGAGGAATTTAATGATTTTGTAATTATTACGATAAGCTCGCTGACATCGGCGGTAACTCCTTTGGTTGATTGGGAAATTCAAAAGGGAAGAAGTGTCGAAGTAGTAACAACAACGTGGATAGATGCCAACTATATCGGGTATGATCTGGCCGCAAAAATAAGGAATTTTCTGAGAGATAAATATCCATCAAGCGCATGGGGCATCGAGGACGTTCTTATTGTCGGTCATTACGATGATGTTCCCATGCGCCGGACCGAACAGGATCTCGGTTATGGCAAACCCGAAACCGACTACTATTACGCTGAACTCTCCTTACCCGACGATCAATCATGGGATATCGACATAGACCATCTGTATGGCGAGGAGACCGACTACAATGATTTTTATGCTGAGGTTAATGTCGGCAGAATTCCCTGGAGCGATTCAGCTACTGTCTCAAGTATTTGTCAGAAATCAGCCGCTTATGAGCAGAACAACGATCCGGCTTTCAAAAAGAACATACTTCTGTTGGGAGCATTCTTCTGGGACGATGATCCCAATCCCCGTACTGATTGCGCGGTCCTGATGGAAGCCATGGCCGCGCATCCCTCGATGTCAGATTGGACTATGACGAGAATGTATGAGCAGGGGCATTCGACGTATCCGATGGACTATGATCTCAGGAACAGCAATGTAATGTCGGTATGGCCGTCGGGTTCGTTTGCTTTTGTGAACTATGCCGGGCATGGTTCGCCGACGTCCAGCCATATCTACCATAATACGGTTGAGGCTTTTATCTCCTCCGGTAATTGTCCGCAGTTGAATGACAGTTATCCGGCTATCATGTTCGCCGATGCCTGCAGCAATTCCGACACGGATTATTTGAATATCGGCCAAGCAATGATGTGGAGGGGCGGCGTTGGTTTCCTCGGCGCTACCAAAGTCGCTCGGGGCTGCCCGGCATGGGATGATTCACTTGACGGCTCCACTCAATCACTGGATTATTATTTCACCACGTCATTAACATCCGGAGAATACACTCTTGGCCAGGCCCACCAGAGAGCGCTTCGTTTAATGTATACTTACGGTTTGTGGACTAATATAAAGTACGAAACATTCGAGTGGGGAGCAATATGGGGCAATCCGGATATTGGGATGAGTCCGGCGACCTTTCGCCCTCTGGTTATAATAATCCCCGATGGCACACCCGAAAATGTTCACCAGGGAATTCCCACAACGTTTATTGTTAGAATTGAAAACGGCGGCGAAAATTACATTGAGGGATCGGGTACCCTTAACTTCCGTTTTGATAACGGGATATTCCAGGCATCAGACCTTATATATATAGGAGAAAATTTATTCGAAGCCACTCTGCCTGCGGCCGATTGCAATACCGTTCCGCAGTTTTATATAAGCGCTTATGGAGATCAGGGATCGCTGGTTTCAAATCCGCCCGACGCGCCGGAGTCATATTACACTTCTTCAGTAGGAGTAATTGTTGAGAACTGGGCGGATAATTTCGAAACCGATCTCGGCTGGACCGTTAGCGGTGATGCTCTTGGCGGCAATTGGGAACGGGGAGTTCCTTTGGGCACTGGCGACAGAGGAGATCCCACGTCAGATTATGACGGATCAGGCCAATGTTTCCTCACGGGCAACAGTCCCGGAGATTCCGACGTTGACAGCGGTTATACATATCTGACATCACCGACACTGAATCTTGTAGATGTTGAGCAACCGACAATAAATTATGCCTTATGGTATACGAATAATATCGGATACAACCCCAATGACGATATTTTCAATACTTATATTTCCAGCGACAACGGAGCTAACTGGACGCTTGCCGAGACAATTGGGCCCGCAAGCGCTATCGGCTGGAACGAGCATTCCATAAATGTTACAGACTTCATTTCAATTACAGATCAAGTCAAAATCCGCTTCGAGGCTTCCGATCTGAATGGCGGCTCCGTCGTGGAAGCTGGAATTGACGCTTTCGGAGTATTTGAACTCCAATGCGATCCCACGTCTATCGCGGACAATATAGATGATCCGAAAATTCCCAGGGAGTTCAGACTTTTCGAAAGTTATCCGAATCCGTTCAATAATCAAACAGTTATCAGATATGGCATACCCGTTTCGACAGAAGTGTCAATTATTATTTATGATCTTCTGGGGCGGCAGGTCGCAACTCTCCTGAACGGAAAAGAACAGGCGGGCTACCACCATGTTATCTGGAATGCCAAAAATCATTCATCTGGAGTGTATTTCTATAAAATTCAAGCCGGGGATTTTACAGAAACCAAACAGATGACGCTTTTAAGATAAGGATTCTTTGAAATAATAAAGCCCCGCCGATTGACGGGGCTTTTTTATTG
>CAZKYQ010000017.1:0-26393 GCA_964556975.1 uncultured Ignavibacteria bacterium | reverse complement strand
ATGTTTACATCATTCAATATTTTCGATTTTTTTAGCAGATACACTTTCAGCCGTTTTGAAAGTCACTCCAGATATGGTAATACCAGCCAACCGTCAATCGGCACCAACGGAACATCCGGGCCGGTTCCTACCGCGCCTGTACAGGAAATACCGGAGAACGTTGCGCCGGTAGAGGAAACGCCAAAAGACACTATCGAGATTTCAGGCGACACTCCCAAAACTGCGGAGGAAAGCCCTGTATATAAAGAAGGAGACATAGTCCCAGCCAACGAACCATCTGATGATGACGGCCAGCCGGTCGCGGTATCGGAACCGCATGACAACGGCCTGGTGTCGCAGGTAAAATCCAGCGCTAAGATAAATCTCAAAATGATATTCAATCTCGCCGACTTTGAAGCCGTAGTAAGCTCCTTCGCCGAGGATGCCGAGGACGGCCAGATTGACACCGCATCCTATTCGAACCTTAATATAGGATTGCATACCGATTTGAAAGCCAAAGCTCACATCAAAGAGATGTATCGGAACCAGGAGGGCGAGGAGGGTGCCCTTCAGGAGATGAAGTTCAAGCAAAAATCGCGCTCGGAACAATTCGAAGCGTCTCTTTTGAAATCAAGGGGATTTGAAGCCGATATGTTTTATCGTGAAAGCTTAAAGACAAGCAATAAAATAAAATATTCGTACAATGACGGTTTTATGAAAATCTCCCGGAAAATGCACATGCGCTATAAGCAGGATTTCGGTTTGAGTTTGCAATCGCTGAATTTCTATAATAGCCAGGCTGAGGCGCTTGACCAAACGAATAATCTCCAGGGCTATCTCGACAGCGCCGAAGCTTTGGTCGATTCTCCCAATACATCAGGCGAATTGCTAAATGGCTTTTTTCAGACAGTCGAATCCTATCTTAATGGGGCTGAAGATAAATTAATCGAAAAGATCGATATGTTCTTCGAGAACCTCGCCGCGGAGATGGGCGTTGACGTCAAATCATTAAGCGGCGCGAAAGAGGCTCTTTTAGCGAATGTCGGAGGCTTTTTCGACCGCGTTGAGAATGCTGTAAGCTCGTCCAAAAGCAGATATATAGCTCCCGCCCCTGAGCCTGAGCCTGAGCCTGTTGAGCCGCCGGAAGAAGAGCTTGTGGGAATTGCCGACACTGTAGCGGCCTGATAATCGCAGGCCTTTAAAAATCTAATAAAATCTTCACCGCAACTTTTTTCAAAGATTATCGTTTTATAATTGGCGGCTAATTTTAGCCTCTGTTTAGAAATATGTCCGGAGGATACCTGCTTGACTAATTGTAAAAATAAAATTATCATTTTCAAAATAAATTTTTAAAGGAGATTCCATGAAGAATCGTTGTTTTCAGCTTTTTACTATCGCCCTGTTTATTCTGGCTATCGTTTCGATAGCGGCGGCGGACGAGCTTCCCGAACTGAAGTTTGAGAAGTTTGTTCTTTCCAACGGGCTCGAAGTCATACTGCACGAAGACCATACTATACCAATGGTTTCTGTGAATGTCTGGTATCATGTCGGCTCTAAAAACGAAAAGACCGGGCGCACAGGGTTCGCGCACTTGTTTGAACATTTGATGTTCGAGGGTTCGGAACATCACAATACAGATTTCTCCGAATCTATCAATAAGTACGGAGGCGTGGATAACGGCTCCACCAGCGAGGACAAAACCAACTATTGGGAAAATGTTCCCAGCAATTATCTTGAGAAAATGCTCTGGCTTGAATCCGACCGGATGGGATTTCTCCTGCCGGCAATGACTCAGGAGAGGCTCGACAACCAGCGCGATGTAGTGAAAAACGAACGCAGATACAGGATGGATAACCAGCCTTATGCTAAATCTTATGAGATCATGCTATCGTTGATGTATCCTGAAGACCATCCCTACAGGCATTCGGTTATCGGTAGTATGGATGATCTTTCCGCTGCCAGTCTTGAAGATGTTAAGGAATTTTTCAAGCTT
Source organism: uncultured Ignavibacteria bacterium (assembly GCA_964556975.1). Taxonomy (GTDB): domain Bacteria; phylum Zixibacteria; class MSB-5A5; order UBA10806; family UBA10806. The sequence continues at coordinate 24,421 of CAZKYQ010000017.1, read as the reverse complement.
TATTATGTTCCCAACAATGCGTCATTGAGCATAGCGGGCGATTTTAATCCGAAACAGGCCAGAGAATGGGTAGAGAAATATTTCGGGCCGATTCCTCCGGGCAGACCTGTTGACCGTATTGAACAATGGGTCCCCCAATTAACAGAAATAAAAAGATTTTCAGCCGAAGATAATGTCAGCCTTCCCCGCGTCTATATGGAATGGCACACTCCGGCTTATTACGCGCCGGGCGATGCCGAGTTTGATTTGCTTGCAAGCATATTAACCTCCGGCAAAACTTCAAGGCTATATAAAACTTTAGTATATGATAAGCAGATCGCGCAGGATGTATCGTCAAGCCAATCGTCAAGCGAAATTTCCGGCACATTCGACGTTACCGTAACGGCCAAAGAAGGCCATACGCTCGAAGAGATCGAGCGCGAAGTTGACGCTATCCTGAACGATTTACTGACTAACGGCATTACAGAAGCTGAACTAAAACAGGCCAAAACGTCATGGGAATCAAGCTTTGTACGGAGGCTGCAAACCGTTGGCGGCTTTGGCGGCCGCGCTAATCTGCTAAACTCATACAACGTTTTTCTGGGCGATCCCGGAAAGCTAAATTGGGACATGGAAAGATATACCAATGCAACTTTGGAAAGCGTAATGAAATATGCCAGAGAGTTTATAAATTTAGACGGCAGGTCAATTCTGCGTATTTATCCGCAAGGCGATTTGGCGGCTAAGGAAGAAACGCCGGATATGACCGTATCGCCGGGGGCAGGCCCGGAACCTTCGTTCAATTCTCCTGATATTCAGACCGCGACATTATCCAATGGCGTACAGCTTTATCTGGTCGAAAATCACAATTTGCCTCTTATCCAAATAAACCTTCTAATTAAGAGCGGATGGGCAGCCGATCCGGCAGACCGTCCGGGTGCGGCGGCTCTTACTGCCGATCTGCTTGACGAGGGGACTAAGAAAAGAAATGCTCTTCAGATTTCCGACGAAATCCGGAGCCTTGGCGCGCATTTGGGCGCAGGAAGCGGGTTTGATAACTCCTATGTTAATTTGAATACGTTGAAAAAGAACCTTGGTCCCGCTTTGGATCTTATGGCCGATATTGTGCTAAATCCGACTTTCCCCAAAGAAGAAATGGAACGGAAAAGAGAGAATTATCTCGGAAGGATCGCCCAGGAATCAAAGCGGCCCTTTACAATTGCATATAAAATATTTAACAAACAGCTCTTTGGCGAAGGCCATCCTTACGCCCAACCTTATACGGGTTCAGGAACAGAGGCTTCGATAAAAGGAATTACTCGCTCGGACCTCGAAAGTTTTTACAAGGCGAACTATTTGCCTAATAACGCCGCCTTTATAGTTGTCGGCGATATAACTTTGAATGAAGCCAAATCAAAACTTGAGAAGGCATTCAAAAAATGGAAATCCGGGGAAGTAACAGGGACGGAAATTGTCGATATTGAACCTCTTCAAGAAACAAAAGTATATGTTTTAGATAAGCCGGGCGCTGCGCAAAGCGTCATTATCCTGGGCAATCCGGGGCTTCGCAGAAAAGATGATGACTTTCTCGCTACAACTGTTATGAATAACGCGCTTGGCGGACAGCCCACAGCAAGGCTCAATATGAATATCCGGGAAGACAAAGGATATACTTATGGCGCGTTTTCGGTTGTTACCGGCAGAAAAGCACGCGGAGCGTATTTTGCCTATGCCGAAGTTCAGACAGAAGTTACAAAAGAATCGCTTGTTGAGTTCATGAAAGAATTCAGGGGCGTTATCGGCGATAATCCTATTACTGAGGAAGAATTATCCGAAAGCAAGGATAACCTGATTAAGGGATTCCCGCAGGATTTCCAGACTATAGGCGGAATTGCCGGCCAATTGGGATCGATGATAACCTATGATCTTTCCATGGACGAGTGGAAGACTTATGTTGACAGGGTTAACAGTATTGATCTCTCAAAAGCGGCCAAAGCGGCCACAGACTATATTAGCCCTGAATCGCTTCTGATAGTGGTAGTTGGCGACATGGAAAAGGTGGAAGCCGGTATTAGGGAACTGAATCTGGGCGAAGTTATTGTTCTTGATTCTGCTATTAATTAGAATTAAGGCGGCTGGCCGGTCAGGTCGTTAGCGAAGCGGAGACCTGGCCGCTAATGTGCTAATTACCGTCAGGTCAGGGCCATCGCCTATCCATACGGGTTCGTTTATCCGTCAGGATGAAGCTTGCGACATCCTGATGGCAATATGCGGTATCAGGATGTCATTTGCATTCCATCCTGACACATAAAAATAAGCGCATATTCACAAACCAATTGATTTCCTAAATCAAAGCCCTCCGCCAGGAACCCCCTCATATTAAATCGGTTTACTTTAGAGGGGCGGTAAGCTATATTAGCGTCGAAATTGAGTTGATTTTAAGTGTTTTGAGGAGGTTTAAATTTTGATCGATTATTTGTTGTTAATGGCGCAACCCGGCGGCGAAGGCGGCGGTGGCGGAATGGCCATGCTGTTAATGTTCGGATTAATATTTGTTGTGATGTACTTTTTTATGATAAGGCCTCAACAGAAACGAGAGAAAACCCGCCAGAAAATGATCTCGGAGTTAAAAAAAGGAGATAGGGTCGTAACTAATTCGGGGATAATAGGTTCCGTCTGGGGCATCAAAGACGCTATCGTCGTTTTAAAAATCGACGGCGAAGTTAAAATGGAGGTTTTAAAAAGCTCCTTAGCCAGTAAAATGGAATAATCGGTTATAGAGATTGTTATGTCGGCCTTACAAATAAAAGTTTACGGCGAAGAGGTTCTTCGGGAAAAATCGAAAAATATTGATAATATCGATGGCGAAGCTGTAGGATTTCTTGATGAATTGATTAAAACAATGCAATACGCCAAGGGCCTCGGACTTGCCGCGAACCAGGTTGGCCGGGCTGTCCGGGCGTTTGCGATAGACATGTCACAGTTTGACGTTTTGGCGGAGCCGAAAGTGATTATAAATCCCGAAATCATGGAAGTCGGAGGCGACATAATAACAGGGGAGGAAGGTTGTCTTTCATTCCCGGGTCTTTTTCAAATTATAGACAGGCCTGAAAAAGTTACCATCAAAAGTATCGATCTTGAAGGCAAAGAATATTTTTTCGAAGCCAAAGAGCTTGTGGCGCGAGTGATTCAACATGAGATTGACCATTTGGACGGAGTTTTATTCATTGATAAATTGACTTCGGCCCAGCGTTCGTTGATAAAAAGAAAATTAGATCGGATCAAATCCGGCGAAAAAGTTAAATGAAAGTTTTGTTTTTTGGAACTCCGGAATTCGCCGCAGTATGCCTTGAAAAAATTCTATTAACAGATCATGAAATAGCAGGCGTTGTCTGTCAGCCGGACAAGCCGCGGGGAAGAGGGAGAAAAGTCGCGATTGCCGAAGTGAAACAGGCAGCGATAGAAAAAAAACTAAAAATATTACAGCCGGAAAATTTAAAGGACCCTTTTTTTTTGAATGAACTCAAAACCCTGGAAGCCGATTTTTTCTGCGTTGTCGCGTTCAGGATTTTGCCCGAAGAAATATTCAGCATGCCTCCAAAGGGTTGCGTGAATCTTCATGCGTCCCTGCTTCCGAAATACCGGGGTGCCGCGCCGATTAACTGGGCTTTGATAAATGGCGAGAACGAAACAGGCCTGACTACGTTTTTCATCAGAAAAAAAATCGATACCGGCGATATCTTAATGCAAAGAAAGATAGCTATCGGGCCGGATGAAACATTCGATGAGCTGTATGGCCGCATGGCGGAGGCCGGGGGAGACCTTATTGTCGAGACAATGAGCAAGATAGAATCAGGCGATTATTCAACTATAAAGCAGAACGATAAAGAAGCATCCAAAGCGCCAAAGATTTATCCGGAGCTTGGCAAAATCGATTGGAAAAAGTCGGCAAACGAGATTCACAATCTGATTAGGGGCTTGACACCGAAGCCGGGAGCATATACGGTTTTCTCCGGGAATAAGATAATTATCGTCAAATCGAAGGTCGTAGATAACCCCGATAACGCGGGTCCGGGAAAAGTGCTTTTAGCTGATCCTAAAAAAGGACTAATTGTAGGTTGCGGAAAGAGAGCTTTGGAGCTATTACAAGTAAAACCGGCGTCACGAAAAGTTATGACGGGCGCGGAGTTTGTCAGGGGGAAGAGGATTAAAGAGGGCATTCTTTTTGGAGAAGAAATTTGAGTAAAGTAGAAACAAAAATATTTGTTAATGTAACTGATTACGAAACCCGCATCGCTGTTATGGAGGACGGCCGTCTTGTTGAGCTTCTAACGGAGCGCCCTGAAAATGAAAGAATTGTCGGCGATATTTATAAAGGCAAGGTTACGGCCATTTTGCCTGGGATTCAAGCCGCTTTTGTAGAAATTGGCCAAGAAAAAGCCGGCTTTTTGCATTTCTCGGATACGACCGATTATCAGGGCGGGAAAAACTTGCTTTTTGATATGGAATATATAGATGAAGACTCGATGGAGAAGCCGGTAGTCTCAAAAAGAAGCAGATCGACTAATATTACCAATGTCATTAAAAAAGGGCAAGAATTGCTGGTACAGGTTATCCGGGAACCAATTGATTCAAAAGGCGCAAGGCTAACCTCTGTCATATCCATTCCGGGACGATATGTTGTAATGGTCCCCGGCGGAAAGAAGATAGGCATTTCAAAAAAGATATCCAATTTTGCCGAGAAAAAACGCCTTAAAAAACTGTTTACTAATTTGAAACCGGCCAATTTTGGGATTATCGTACGCACTGTCGCGCAGGGCAAGGACGGCAGAAGTTTTCGCGCCGATATGAATATGTTGACAAAACGCTGGGAAATGATGAAGCAGCAAGTGGAAAAGACAACCGCCCCGGCTTTGGTACATAAAGATTTGGAGTTGACCGGAGGGCTCATAAGAGACTTGCTAACGCCCGAAGTTGTGGAAGTTACAATCGATAATAAAAAAGAATATTCCAAGATAATAAAATATCTTAAAGCTCTTGATCCGAATCTCAGATCAATCGTCAAATTATATAAAGAAAAAGAACCGCTTTTTGATAAATTAGGGATTGAGTCGGAAATTGAAAAGATGCTTGGCCGCAAAGTCTGGATAAAGCGCGGGTCGAATATTGTGATTGACCAAACTGAAGCCCTGGTAACGGTTGATGTCAATACCGGACGGTTTACTGGGAAGGGGAAATGGGAAGAGGCCCTATACAAGACAAATATGGAAGCGGCAAGAGAGATAGCGCGGCAAATCCGGCTTCGAGATATAGGCGGGATAATCATAGTAGATTTTATTGACATGGATTATAAGGAGCATAGAAACCGAGTTTACGAGGAGTTCAAAAACGCATTATCCCGGGATAGGTCGGAGAACCATATATCATCAATATCCGATTTGGGACTTGTGGAGATGACCCGCAAACGCATAAGGCCATCCTTCATGCACGCTATTTCCGAGCCTTGCCCGGTATGCGACGGCGTAGGCCGGGTTTTATCCCGCGAATCAATGGCGGTAAAAATAGAACGCTGGTTTAAAAGGGCGTCGTCATCAAGCGGTCTAAACCATTTCCAACTTATCGCCCATCCCCAAGCGGCGGACCTATTTCAGGACGGCAAGCCCTCGAGATTGCGCAATCTTGAGCGGAACCTGAAAATCAAGATTGATCTAATAATCGATACGTCTATGCATCCTGAGGAATTCAATGTCATTAATATGTCGTCTGATAAAGATATCACAAAAGAATATATGGTCTGAACCCCGTTTGTTTATTGAAATATAATGGCAGAAAACTTATCCAATTTAATCAACGGCTTAGCTATGCCCTTTCATTCTTATGGCGAAAAAAGAAAGAACTGGGGAGAAGGCCTAATCGCGTTTGGCTCGGTAGTTTTCGCTTTAGGCGTGCCATGGAGCCATGTTTTTGGCTATATGGGATTGGCTATTGCTTTATTGGGAGGCTTTCTATATCGGGAAAAATTCAGTTTCGAGATGAATATCAAGGCCGTTTTATTTTTTATGATATTGTTTTTCCTCTGGGGGATTGTTCTTACTTTTACTGTTTCTAAGAACGCAAATTTCGGCCTTAATACTGTCTTTGCTTATTTTGCGCACTGGATGGCTCCTTTTATATTAGGCTGTTGGCTGGCGCCCCGCCTTAAAATACCGGTTTTAATAATGTGGGTCGGATCGATGTTTGTTCTGGGTTTATTTAGCTTGATGGCTTTTGCGGGCTTATTCAATGATCCGAGTCTGAGCAAAGAGGGAATGCTCTGGGGAAGGCACCATCATATACAGTTTGCGGCCGTTCTTTTTATCGCGTTTCAAATCTTGTATGGTTTGTTTATGACTCCCGAAACATCCAGGAAACAAAAAATATTTTTGGCCGCATTTGGGGTACTGATTCTACTGTTTTTCATTCTAACCGGAAGCAGAGGTTGGTGGATGGCGGCCGGGTTTTCATTGATCGGGATAACACTGCATCACATTTACATAAATAGAAGCCGAAGAATCGCGATACTAATGACGGTGTTGGGTCTTGTGTTGGTTGTCAGCTCGATTATAATATTTCCTCAAGTACGGGCGAGAATCAATCAAACAAGCCTCAATGATCCAAACCTGATTTACCGTCGAAACATGGCGATTATGGCCGTGAATGTCATTCGAGATCATCCCTTTGCCGGAATTGGCCCGGGACAGGTCCCATTCGCGAAAGAGTATTATGATCGGATGGAAAAAATGAACCTCCCGCAGGAAACCGGATATCTGAAAAAGACGCATTTTCATAATATGTATCTTCAAATAACAGCGGAATTCGGGTTTCCCGGTTTAATTTTATTCCTTGTTATCTTGGGAGCTATTTTCAGATTGCTTATAAAATCGGCAAGAAGAAATAATAATGGCCTCAGAACCGGAATCATATATGGAATGATCTGGTCTTTGGTTGCTGTTTTAATCGCCGAAACGTTGGATTGCCTTTTGCGAGGCCCGGCCGTGGCTATGGAGATGTTTTGGGCGCTTGGAATTTGCGCCGGGTTTGGTTATGATAAGAACAAGCTGAATATTGGACCCGTCAATAATCAGGAGTAACAGTATATGACAGAAAAAAACAGACAAAGCGATTCGCTGACAACCGCTATAATTCAAGTCGCGGGCATGATGGAAATCGCGGCCAGAACGGCGCCAAAATCCCGCGGCGAGGATTTTATCCAGATTAAGATTATAACGGGCGAGCAAATACAAGAGCTTGCCAAAGCGACGTTAAAATTCGGTCAGGAAAAAAACAGAAAGAATTTTGACCGTGATTCCAGCAACTTATTGTGCACAAAGGCAGTTGTCCTGCTCGGCCTGAAAAACACAAAGGCTCTTAGCCTGGATTGCGGAGCTTGCGGGCATCCCGATTGCGCGTCTTTTGAAGCCGCCGAAGTCATAGACGGCGATTTCAAAGGCCCTATTTGCAGTTACAGGCTTATAGATCTGGGAATAGCTCTTGGTTCAGCGGTAAAAACCGCTCAGATTTTTAATGTGGATAACCGGATAATGTACAGAATAGGAGTAGTGGCAAGGTGGATGGGCATGGTAGATTGGGATTATGTCCTTGGGGTCCCATTGGCGGCAACAGGGAAGAATATTTTCTTTGATAGATAGGATGAAACAAATAGGATTTTAATAAGTTTAATTTCATAAACGGCTATATGTTCTTGACGTAGAGCTGATTCTTATTATATTTTGCCGTTTTTACAGAAAACAGGAGGAAAAATGCGCGCGATAATTGAAACAGAAGGCAACCAGATACCTGTCGAGTTGGATGCCAAATGCAAAATCCCGAAACTTGATGTCGAGGTCGGAAAAGAGATCGATTTTGACAAAGTTCTGATGATCTCGAAAGACGATAAGCCGACTATAGGGAAACCTTATGTTGAGGGCGCATCTGTGAAAGCCGAAGTGGTCTCGCATGGGAGATTTGACAAGGTTACGGTCTTTAAATTTAAAAGACGCACGAAATACCGCAAAACAACCGGCCACAAACAGGATTATACGGAAATTCTCGTAAAAGCGATAAACTTGTGAAAAGAATTCTCATCGCGGCTTGTTTAATTCTTTTGACAGTTGTTACTGCCAATGCGCAATTGGGCAGTCCTGATCCTGGCGGTTCTTCCGTTCCAATTTGGCAGAAAAAAATATTATCTGTTAATGTTGCAGGAACTGCCTCAACCGACACATTTTTAGTTTTAAATTCATCAGGCCTTGTTCCGGGCAATATATTAGCGCCGGGAATGGTACAGGACGCCATTAAAGGCGTTTTTGGCCTTGGGCTTTTTTCGGATGTAAAAATTGACGCCAATCCGGAGGAAACGGGCGTTCGATTAATTATAATTGTTGAAGAATTCCCCAAAATTCGAAAACTGATTTTTTCCGGGCAAAAGAAAATAAAACGGAAGAAATTTGAAGAAGTAATGACTCTTTTTGAGGGACGGCTTGTTTCTCAACGTCAAATTAAAGCCGATATTGCCAGAATAAAATCTTTATATGATGAAAAAGGATATTTACTCGCTGAAATCGAGAGCGAGCAAAAGGCAGTGGATGGAGAAAAAGGGCTTGTTGACCTGAGGTTTAAAATATCCGAAGGCCAAAAGGTAAAGGTCGTGAAAATTATCTTTAATGGGAACCATGAGTTTACCAATAAGAAACTTCGCGGCAAAATGTCCACGAAACAAAATAGCTTTTTCAGAAGCGGCTCATTCGAGCGGGATAAATATCTTGAAGATAAAGATAAAGTGGTGGCGTTCTATAAGAAAAAAGGATTTACCGACGCTTACATAAAACGGGATTCAATCTGGTATTCCGATGATAAAAAAGGGATGTTTATAGAGATCGATCTTGCAGAGGGCAATAAGTATTTCTTTGGCAAATTTACCTGGGAAGGCAATACGATTATCTCAGATAAAAAAATCAATCGTAAAATAAAACAACTTGAAGGAAAATTCTATAATCAGGAAAAATATGACGAGACATTATTCAAGTTTTATGAAATGTACCAGGACCTTGGCTATTGGTATCTCCAGATAGATGAAAATACGACAACCCGCGGAGATACGCTTGATACTCATTTTGTTTTAACGGAAAATAATCCCGCCCATATCAGAAAAATAAATATTGTAGGCAATACCAAAACCCGCGAAAAAGTTATCCGGCGCGAACTTTTTATTAAACCGGGGATGATATTTAAACGCTCCGTATTGGGGCGATCGCTCAGAGAAGTAATGATCCTGAATTTCTTCGCTGACGTATCGCCTGATTGGGAAGTTCTTCCCAATCAGGATATCGACTTAATTATAAAAGTGGAAGAAAAGCCTACCGGTCAATTTTCCGTGGGCGCCGGCTATTCGGCGCGCGATAAGCTTGTGGGCACTATTGGCCTGGGAGTCCCAAATCTGTTGGGCACCGGCCAAACAGCGACATTAAACATGGATATTGGCAAACTCCGAAACTCATTTGACGCGAGCTATCAGGAGCCGTGGCTGTTTGATACGCCGACATCATTGTTTTGGCATCTTTATATTCAGGACCGCCGATGGTATGATTGGTTTACGGAGAGAAGGCTTGGCGGATCGATAAGGTTGGGCAGAAGATTGCGCTGGCCGGATAATTATTTTCAGGTATTCGGTGGCTACCGTCTTGAGGAAGTCGATTATCTTGATATTTCTTCCGGTTATGTTGCAAGTAATGTGGATAATGTTTATTCGGTGGACAAGCAGGATTGGCCGCGCACGACCTCCGCGATTTCAACGACCATAATGCGGGATTCAAGAGATTTGCCGCAATTTCCGACTAGGGGTTCAATAGTCTCCTGGCGCGGCGAGCTTGCCGGGACCCTATTCGGCGGAGATTGGGATTATTTTAAATATGATGTTTCGTTGGAACATTATCATAAGCTAATTTCCTGGCCGCTCTCGATTGTGGCCATGGGTCGGGCAAGATATGGCGAATTAGATGGACTGGGCGAAGGAGAAAACGATTTGCCATATGGAGAAAGATACTCACCAGGAGGCGTTGACCCTGATGGAATTGTAAGGGGTTATGATGATAGCCGAGTTGGGCCGCGCGATAAGAACAATGCATATTTGCGCGGAAGATTTGAAATCATCTACAATTTCGAATTGAATCTGACGCTAAAAGAACAAACGGCTTATATTATTCTTTTCGCGGACGCTGGAAACGCCTATCTTTCTTTTGAAAATATAAAGCCGCTCAAACGATTGAACAGATCGGTCGGTTTCGGGTTCAGGGTGGTTATTCCGTTTGTCGGAATAATGGGATTTGATTTTGGGTTCCCATTTGACGGGCTTGAAAGGCATAAATGGAAATCACATTTCCAAATCGGAAGAGGATTTTAAAGCGAGTTAATTTACTTTGATATTATGAAAAGGAGAAGTTAATGAAGAGGACAATACTGATTTTATCGTTTCTTATGCTTTGTGCCGGAATGGCATTGGCGCAAGGGAAAATAGGATACGTTGATTCACAAAAGATTTTTTCGGAATTGCCCGAATTCAAAGATGCCGAAGTGAAATTCAATAAGGAAGTTGAGGACTGGGAAGCTAAGGCAACCGAGATGAAGGCCGAGGTTGACAGTATTCTCATGGAGAAAGAAAAAAACTCTCTGGTCTGGTCAACTTCCAAAAAACAGGAAGTAGAAGCGAATTTGATGGCCAAGCAGGATACGGTTCAACAGTTTCTTGATATTACTTTCGGCCCTAATGGAAAAGCCGAGCGAAGAATGAATGAACTTTCCCAGCCTTTGAAAGACCATGTAATTTCGATTATCAGGCGATTGGCAATTGAAAAAGATTATGATATGGTTCTCGATGCGTCCGTTGTAAGCATCGCATTTGCCAAAGAAAGTTTGGATCTTACCAGCGACGTTATCTCAGAGATTACAAAAGAGAACTAAATGCCGTTTACGCTGGGTAAGATTGCTGAAGAGATCGGCGCGGAACTGGAAGGCGACCCTGACCTCGTTATAAATAATCTTGCCCCTATAGAGGACGCCTCACAAGGCGAGTTGTCGTTTATCGCCGGGAAAAAATACAAAAAGCTTATCGAAACGGCTAATGCGTCCGCTTTGATAGTTTATCCAGGGTTGAAAAGCGATAAATGTTCGCTGTTAATTGCCGACGATCCCCAATTGGGGTTTGCTCGGGCCATGAGATTGTTTTACAGGTGTTATCCTGAAGTTAAGCCGGGAATCGCGAATAGCGCGGTTATTGCCAAAAGCGTAAAAATCCCGCCCGACTGTTTTATAGGCCCTAACGCGGTAATTTTATCCGGCGTTCGCGTTGGGAAAAGCGTTGAAATCAATGCCGGGTCCTTCATAGGCGAAAACGCGACTATCGGCGATGGCAGCAGGATTTACCAGAATGTTACCGTTTGCAATGAAATAGTCATTGGGAAAAACGTAGTAATTTATCCTAATGCCGTGATTGGTTCAGACGGTTTCGGATACGCGCGGGAGAAAGGCAATCATTTGAAAATTCCCCAGGCGGGGACAGTAATCATTGAAGATAATGTTGAGATCGGCGCCGGGACTACCATTGACAGGGCTACCCTTGGAGCGACTGTTATTGGGAAGGGCGCGATTATTGACAATCTCGTACAAATCGCTCATAACTGCAAAATTGGGGCTGGTGCCATTTTATGCGCTCAGGTCGGACTTGCCGGAAGCACTATTGTCGGTGATAACGCGGTATTGGCGGGGCAAGTCGGCGCGGCGGGTCATCTGACTATCGGTGCCGGAGCCATTATCGAGGCCCAATCCGGTATTGCCAAAGATATTCCGGCGGGAAGCGTCCAATTTGGTACGCCATCTCAGGAGGCTTTTCAAGCGCATAAAATTAACGCGATGTTAAGGCGCTTACCGGATTATATAAAACGAATAAAAAAACTGGAATCGAAGAAAAATAGCGATTTGTAATTGTGGCGGGAACCGGCGCTTTTACACAGGCGTTCTAAAATCCGTGTGGAAATAGCTGAAAAGGAGAAGAAATGTCGAAAATAGTCGAACTTAATGAAACGAATTTTGAAGACGAAGTAAAAAAATCTGATCTCCCGGTAATGATTGATTTTTGGGCCGAGTGGTGCGGGCCTTGCCGGATGATCGCGCCTTTTGTTGACGAGGCCTCAACAGAATATGATGGAAAACTCAAGGTTGGGAAAGTGAATGTGGATAACAATCAGAAAATCTCTTCCGAGTATGCTGTTATGTCAATACCGGCAGTTATGTTTTTTAAAGGCGGGCAGATGGTTGATCAAATAATCGGCGCGGTTCCGAAAAAAGCGCTTTTTGATAAGATTGATAAAGTACTTGCTTCCTGATGGCCGAATACCAGGATCCCGGAACAATAAAAAGAATATTAAGCGACAGCAAAACTATTGCTGTCGTTGGCCTTTCGGATAAGCCGGACAGGCCAAGTTATGGGGTGGCCGCTTATCTTCAGAGCCAGGGTTATAGAATTATACCGGTAAATCCCCGGATCTCAGAAGTTTTGGGAGAGAAATCATATCCTGACCTTGAATCCGTACCGGAAGATATTGACGTCGTAGATGTTTTTCGCAGAAGCGAGGATGTCCCGGCTATTGCCGAAAGCTCAATAAGCAGAGGGGTCAAGGCGGTATGGCTTCAGGAGGGGGTCATCAATGAAGAAGCGGCCAAGCAAATTAGCGAATCCGGAATTGCCGTAGTCATGGACCTTTGCATGTTCAAGGAACATAATAAGTATGCGCCCTAAATATTTTAGCATTCTAATATTAACGATTATAGCCGCTATCACGGTAATACTGATTTCCGGCTGTCAGGCGGGGAAAAGCCCCTATGATACGGATGTCGAAAGCGTTATTGAAATGCTTAATTCGGACAACCGCCCTGTTATTATCGACGTCCGAACGCGCCAGGAATTTGTAGGGAATCTTGGCCATATACCAGGAGCGAGATTAATTTCATTAATCTCATTGAAAGACAGCATTGACGTATTCAAGGAGTATGAAGGACGCGATATAATCATGGTCTGCCGTTCCGGAAATAGGTCGGGCAGGGCAACTAAGATACTTCGGGAAAACGGCTTTGAGAATGTTTACAATCTCGCCGGCGGGATGAAAAGATGGAACAAGCTCGGCGGTGAAATTAGCAAAGCAAATTGAATAATTGTCCAAACAAACATGATGTCGATTGATATTTTCAAGATTCGTATTATTTAAAGAACAAAACTTCATTTCTTAATACTTGCCCGTCTAATGCCGATGTTTTATATTAAATTATATTTATGGGTGATTGCGGATGAAAATACGAGAACCATACAAGAAGCTCCCTAAAACTGTTAAAGCGGAATTAGAATGGAATGGGGGGATGGAGTTTACCTGCAAGTCAGGGTCGGGACATGAAATTATATCTGACGCTTCCTCCGAACATGGCGGGAATGACACAGGAGCGCGGCCCATGGAGTTATTGCTTTTTTCACTTTCCAGCTGTACGGGAATGGATGTCGCGACTTTTTTGAAAAAACGAAAACGAAACCTTAAAGGCTTGAAGGTTTCGGCGCATGGAAGCAGGGCGGCAAGCCATCCGCATGTTTTTGAAACTATAACGCTCGAATATATTTTTACCGGCGATGATCTTTCAGATGATGATATTCGTTGGGCAATAGATCTGTCGCTTGAGAAATACTGCTCGGTCGCCGGAATGCTCAGAAAAATCTGCAAAATTAATTATCATTGGAAAATCAATAAATCCGCCTGAGGAATAACTTTGAATTACCGTCCATCTTCATTCGGTTCCGGCAGGACCAGCGAGATGTTTCCCCCCGCGGTCAAATGGCTGCTTATTATTAATGTCGGACTGTTTCTTGGGCCCCGCGTCCTGAATTTTAATCTATACTGGTTTCATCAGGTCTTTGGCCTGGTTCCGGCAAGATTGTTCGGGAACCTGTTTATATGGCAGCCCGCCACCTACCTGTTTCTTCACGGCGGCACTTTTCATGTTTTAATGAATATGTTTATCCTCTGGATGTTCGGCTCCGAGCTGGAGCGGACCTGGGGAACGCGCGAGTTTATTAAATTCTATTTTATCGCCGGCATAGGCGCCGGACTTGTCAATGTCCTGTTTTCCATCTTTAATCCTGCCACATGGCATATCCCGATAATTGGGGCCTCGGGGGCTATTTATGGAATATTGGTCGCGTACGCGATTCTTTTTCCCAACAGGCTTGTGTATGTTTATTTTCTGATTCCCGTCAAAGTTAAGTTTCTTGTAATATTCTTAGTCGCGATTGAGTTTATGTCAACATATCGGGCGGATGGTGTTGCGCATTTCGCTCATCTGGGCGGGGCGTTATTTGGCTATCTTTACTTAAAACGTAATCTCAGATCGAAACTCGGAAAATGGTCTCCAGCGGAGCTTATTCAGCGTTTAAAGGCCGAAAAAATGGCAAAAAAACGAGAAGAAGGCGACAAGATCATGGACGAGGTCGACTCCATTCTAGATAAAATCAATCAAGTCGGGTATGATAATCTTACAAAACGTGAAAAAAAGATACTTGATAAAGCATCAGATAAGCTTTCGAATTCCGACTAATATTCAAGTGGCTTGATATTTCGGCCGATTAATATTTTGTATTCCCATTTTACGGATATTGCCGGGTTTTCAACGGAGGGATAATGAAAAAAATTATTGTGGCTGAAGGTTCGCCGACCATAAAAAGCGTTGCCGATTCATTATTGAGACAGAATGGATATGATGTTGTATGTACGTCAGATGGTCTCCAAGCCTGGGATGTAATTAACGCTGACAAGCCCGACCTTGTGCTGGTCGGTATTGGGCTGTCAGGTATTAGCGGTATAGAACTATGCCGTCAGATGTCCGGCGACAGCCTTACCGGAGGCATTCCGGTTGTCGTTATGACTGGCTCCAAAGATAATATAAATGAAGAGGACTTGAAATCGTCCGGCGCCAGAGGGCGCCTTAATAAACCGTTTTCGCCCAGAGACCTTATGAATGTTGTAATAAAGCTTATAGGCGAGGGTGAACAGATGGGCCCGGAGGGAACGCCGAAGGGCGATACTTCGGGAATTACCAATTATCAAGCCAAAGTATTATCGACGACCCGCAATATCGATGGATCTAATAAGGAGGTTTACAATTTAGATTGGACGGACCTTAATGATAGCGATTCAGGGAAAATGGCTGCCAGCCCAAAGGAAGATTTTATTAGCGGGGAGGCCGAAGATCTGGAAATAAAAATAGGCGGCGATCAATATGATTTGGCGTCGCTCAATTCGGGCGTGGATAACCAGCAACAACCCGGAAAATTATCGGACCCAAAAGATGAAGATTACGATTGGTTTATTGGCGAGATGAAAAAAGAGGTTGAAAACAAGCCATTAGTTTCCAAGCGGAAAGATACAGCGGCATCGGATGACAAAAAGACTCCGGAGTTGATAAGACCGTCCGGGAATGACAATTTTCAATTTGAGGATTTTGGACCGTCAAATTCAAATGTTTCGGATCCCGACAGCGAAGCGATTAACGCGAATAATCCTATGCGGCAATCCGGCTCAGAGAAGTCTGTTGTAACCAGATTGGAATTATCCGACAATGATATATCAAAAATCGCCGACAAAGTGACACAAAACCTTGCCGCGGCCATTATTGCCGGCATTGATAGACAAAAAATTATTGAAGCTATAAAATCTGTTATAACGCGTTAAAGCAAATGTCCTAAATGTACCGGGCCCATTTTCTTATGAGGCCGGATCATTGAAATATCCATATCAAGCAAAAAAATTCATAATGATAATTTGAATTGCTCCGTAAATTTATTATATTTAAAGTTGTTTTTGGGGAATTTGAAGATCTTTTCGGGATAGCTTAATTTGATCTGGAACAGAGTGGCAAAAGGCTAAGTTTAATTTACTGAAAATGTGGGAAAGTCAATTTGTAGGATTTCGAAAATAGGGCTTATTTAATCAATCAAACTATAAAATGAGGTTTCTTTTGAGAGAAAATAATATTATCCGATCATTGAAATTATGCGCGCTAATTATTATCGCCCTGGCCGGCGTATTTAATCAGTCCTTCGGGCAGGATACCGAAAAGCCTGACGCTTTTTCGTCAAAAGAACCTGTTTCAATTGAAGTGTTCTCTTCAAGAACTTCCATAGCCGCGGGAGAAGAATTCGAGATAGCGGTCCATCTTTTTATTGATAACGATTGGCATATTAATTCCAGCGCTCCTTTACAGAAGATGACGATCCCAACAGAGGTTAGCATTGGCGATTCGCCATTTTCGATAGCAATGCTTGAATATCCTCGCGGTGATTTGAAATCTTTCGCTTTTAGTCCGGGTGAAAGGCTCTCGGTTTATGGCGGTGATGTCTGGATAAGGCTATTGCTGAAAGTAAACGCCGCCGCTGATGACGGATCGCTCGTCGTGCCCCTATCGGCCAGATCGCAGGCATGCAATGATCGCTACTGTTTGGCCCCCGAAACTCAGGATTTATCTTTCAAAGTTAAAATTGGTCATGCCGAACAAGCAGGAGAGTTGCGCCATAAATCGATTTTCGACAAACACGGTTTCGCGAATTTGAAAACCAAAGAATCCGGCGAATTTAAGCTTGCGGGCGAAAGAGAGGCCGGGTTCTGGATAATGCTGAAAAATTTTAACGCCACTGAATTTATAGATAGTTTTGGTTATATCTTTGCTTTTATAGCGATGTATATTTTAGGGCTGGGTCTTACGCTAACGCCATGCGTTTATCCAATTATACCAATTACAATAGGATATTTTGGCTCCCAATCAGAGGGAAGCTGGGGGCGTCAGTTTTTGGTGTCGTCCGTTTATGGAATAGGGATCGCCATTAGCTACGCCACGGTTGGCACAATAGCGGCTTTGTCGGGCTCTCTAATGGGCGCTGTTTTGCAGAGTGTCTGGGTGCTTTTGGGGCTTGCGGCGCTATGTGTAACAATGGGTCTAAACGCTTTTGGTTTGTTTGAACTGCGCATACCGGGCTGGCTGATGAAGCTTGCAGGAGGCGGCGGCCGTAAAGGGGTTTTGGGCGCCGCCGTGATGGGCTTGACAATGGGCATTGCTTCGGCTCCATGCCTGGCGGCTTTTATAATAAGCCTGTTGGCATTTGTCGGGCAAAAAGGAGACCCGCTTCTTGGTTTCTCGATGTTTTTGGTCTTGGGGCTGGGATTGGCAACTCCGTTTATTATCCTTGGCGCGTTTTCGGGAATGGTAAGCAAAATTCCGCAATCGGGCGTATGGATGGTTTACGCCAAAAAGCTGATGGGGTCATTGCTGTTTGCTGCCGCTTTGTATTTTCTAAATACGATCATTCCATTTAGATATTTCAGTCCGATGGTGTTGATAAGTTTGGTGGCGGCGGGGCTATACTTTGGCTTCTTCGAAAATTCCCCTGCAAAATCAATTATATTTCGGGGGATACGATTCATAATGGCGCTTGTTTTTATCGGCATAGCGTTCTGGTGGGGCATGCCTTCAGGCGAAATTTCATCCGGCCCGAAAATTGACTGGAAACCTTATTCAGAACAATTAATTGAACAGAGCGGACTTGATATTCCGGTAATAATAGATTTTTATGCCGATTGGTGCATACCATGCAAGGAACTTGATAAGGTATCATTTTCCGATCCGCGAGTAATTGATATAAGCAGGAATTTCCTGATGCTCAAATCAGACCTTACAAGGGAAAACTCTCCCGAGGTTAAAGCTCTGATATCACGATTCGGTATCAGGGGAGTGCCGACTATTATTTTTATCGGTGCCGATGGAATTGAGAGTAAAGATTTGAGGATAGTCCAGTTTGAAAAAAACGATGAGGTTTTATCGAGGCTTAGGCAGATTGGCGGCTACTCAAATCCATAGAATATAGCCCGATTATTTTTATGTATAATAAAGACCTATATTCACTATAATGCTTTTAAAAACGCCCGATTTTTTGGGGAACCATGTAATTTAAAGTCGGGTTTTAGGGGTAAGAGCTTCGCGGATTGAGAGGTTATTTTGTTGCAGGCCGCCGCCAAAAAAACTGAGCGATTTGAGAAAGAGGCATTGGTTCATTTGGACGTGATTTTTAGCGCATCTCTAAAGATGACTGGAAGTAAAATGGAAGCTGAAGATCTTGTCCAGGAGACATTTTTGAGGGCTTATAAATTTTTTGACAAGTTTGAAGATGGTACTAACTGTAAGGCGTGGCTTTATAAAATAATGACAAATTTGTTTATCAACAAATACAATCGCCAGAAAACCCGGCCGGATATAGTCAGCTATGATGATATAGAGGATTTCTATCTATATCGCAGGATTTCTCCAAACGATTATTTATCCAACACAGATTGTACAAGTGAATGGATATTCAAGAATTTGCTTGATGATGATGTCAGGCAATTGCTTCAGGAGCTTGCCGAAGACTTCCGGATTGCTGTTGTCCTTTGCGATATACAGGGGTTTTCCTATGAAGACGTGGCTCGTATTACCGGCGTGAAAATTGGTACTGTGAAATCAAGGCTTTTCAGAGCAAGACGAAGCCTTCAAAAGGGGCTTTACGAATGGGCCCAAAAAAACGGTTATCTTCCGAAAGGGATCACAAATGGAGCAGCGTGAATGTTTTTTTGATGAGGAAGAACTTAATCTTTATATAGACAATGAAGTTGGCGAGGCCAGAAAACAGCAATTAAAAAGCCATCTTCTCTCATGCAAAAAATGCGTTTCACAATTTGATATCGCATTCAACCTCAAAAACGCGGTTAAAAACGCTTGCGAAGATACCATGGCGCCTCCCTGGATCAGGGAGAAAATTATGGTTGGAATTACGGCGGAGGAACCAAAGAGCGAAGCGTTATTCTGGGGCGCTTTGAAAAATTTATTCAACGGAAGGCCGATGGCGCCGGTGGGCATGGTGGCCTTGCTAATTGTCGTTCTTGTAACGGCCCTTTTCTACGGAGGGCCGAAACAGCATAATATGCCCTTTGTTCATAATCTGGTGCTTGAGCATAAAGAATATCTTGAAAAAGCAATCGATCTTGGCATAAAAACAAGCGACCCGAATGAGATTTCAGGCTGGGTGCATGCCAATACCGGTATGGATTTTAGCTTTCCAACGGGCGAAAAAGCCCCGGTGCCAGGCGGGGCCTGTAAACTTCAGCATGAGGGCCAGACAATCGGATATGTTTATTTTGAAAATCAAGGCAGCAAGGTATCGCTCTTTATGCTTGATGACAAGTTTGAAAACTTATTTGGGCAGAAAACGATGAAGTACGAAGATATTTCCATATACTGCGGGAATTGTACCGAAATGAATTACGCTTTGTGGAAAAACGACGATTTAGTTTGCGTTTTGGTCGGCGACCTTTCGGAATCATCACTGTTTGAGTTGGCCAAGCGCTTTATTTGACCCAAGCGCATATTTGAGAAAAATAATTACCCATAAATATCCTTAGCTGGCAATCCCAAAATGGTTTATTTTATTGAAAAAACAATAAATCGAGTTGATTATTTCTTGCGTATTGAATTCCCGCGATTATCTTTAAAATTGAAAGTTGAACGTGCCTGAATTTCTTATTGGGCATTGAGGAGATTTTAATTGATCCGAAGTTAATATTGTTATTTTATGTGGAAAATAAGATAAATCAAATTGGACGTTTCGAATATTAAAAGCAATCTGATTTTATTATTAGATTGAATAATTTTAATTTTATGAACAATAAGAATGTGATATGCGTATTCGCTAAATGCCCGAAACCGGGCGAAGTAAAAACCAGGCTTGAAGCAATAATGGGGGGAAAACAGGCCGCCTTTTTGGCACGCGCTTTTTTGATGGATACAATTTCGACAGCTCTCCGCGTAAAAAACACGTCCATGACAATCGCGCATTGGCCGCCAGACTCAAAGCAGGATTTCGAGGATATTATCTATCTGTATTGCAGCGAGGAGAAAAGCAAATCAGCAAAGGAGAAATCATCCGGCATACGGCTATTGCCTCAGCGGGGGGCGGACTTGGGAGAGAGATTGGCAAATGCCTCGGATGAGCTCTTTGAATCCGGAGCTGAAAAAATTCTGATTATTGGTTCCGACAGCCCGCAATTAGACCCTTCGATTTTTCGCGCGGCCTTTGAGCTTCTTGACAGGAAGAGGGTCGTGCTTGGGCCAACATTTGACGGCGGCTATTATATGATCGGTTTAAACAGGCCGTGCCGCGAAATATTTAACGGGGTCAATTGGGGGACGCCAAGCGTTTACAAGGAAACCTCCGATATTCTCCGGCAAAAAAATATCGAGTGGCAAGAACTGGAAATATCTTATGATATTGATTCATCGGATGATCTTGAACAGCTTTACTATGAAATTGATAACCTTCGACTCGCAGGAGAAAATAAAATATGCCTCCACACGGAAAAATTTCTAAGAAGCCTCTCAGAATAAAACAGAGGCCGTTAATAACGCCGATAGTTCAGAGCACGACATTTCTATTTCCCGATACCGCGTCTTTGATAGATTACCAAAAAGGCAGGCGTCAGGGTTATCTTTATACTCGCTACAGCAACCCCACAATTGAAGCTGCGGAAAAAAATATCGCGTCCCTTGAAGAAACCGGCGGATCATTGCTGTTTTCCTCCGGGATGGCGGCGATTAGCAGCGCATGCATGACATTCTTGAAAGCGGGCGATGAAATTGTTTCCTCTTTTCCGATCTATGGCGGAACCGCGAAACTATTCGATAATTTTTTAAAAAAATATGGAATTAAAACAAAGTACTTCCCGGCAGGCCGCATGGAGAGGCTGGAAAAGACAATCACCTCAAAAACGAAGATTCTATATCTGGAAACTCCAACTAATCCTAATCTCTTATTAATTGATTTGCCGCTTGCGGCGAAAATCGCCAGAAAAAGAAAAATTATTTCCGTTGTGGATTCTACTTTTGCTACACCCATTAACCAGAAACCGGCTCGCTTCGGGATCAATTACATAATCCATTCCATAACGAAATTTATGGGCGGGCATTCTGATATTATGGGCGGCGTTGTCTCCGGATCTCAAAAAGGCCTGAAGCCTATCTTTGAAACAAGGAAACTTTTGGGCGGATGCATGGATCCTCATCAGGCATTTTTATTGGATCGGGGGTTGCGTACGCTTGAAGTTCGTATGGAAAGGCATAATTCCAATGCCGCGAAAATAGCCAAATTTTTGGAATCGTCGAATGAAGTAAAAAGGGTCATCTATCCGGGACTGGATTCTCATCCGCAATATGCGATCGCGGAATCGCAAATGACTGGCTTCGGGGGGATGGTGAGTTTTGATATTGGGTCGAAAGGGAAGGCGGCGAAGTTTGCCGATTCATTAAAAATTGTCAATAACGCGGTCAGTTTGGGCGGTGTCGAATCGCTGGTATCCCTTCCAATATGGACATCTCATTTTGGCTTAAAAAAGAATGATCTCGACCGGTCTGGTATAACACCTGGTCTTATCCGGTTTTCAGTGGGGCTTGAAAACTCGGATATGCTGATAAAAGACATTAAACAGGCCTTAAAAAGGGCTTTAATGAATTAATAAATTTCTTATGTAAACGCCGATTAAACAGGTAATATTAACTGCCGATAAAAAAAGAGGATAGTGTAATATATTCATTATCCTGTCATATAAATATCTGTTTTTGTCAAGATGTGTTGAGTAATTTGACGATTAAGTAGAATTTTGCGTTTGAATTTTAAGGCGGTTAAATACATTTTATGTCAAAAAGTTTAACTAAGACGCTTCCCCTGGCCAACTTTTCGGTAGAGAATTATAAGGTCCTGGAGTTGATTGGATCGGGCGGTATGGCCAATATATTCAAGGCCATTCAGCTTTCTCTTGACAGGCCGATAGCGTTAAAAATTATGCATCAACATTTAACTGTTAACGAAGAATTTATTACTCGTTTCGAGAAAGAAGCGAAGCAGGCGGCCCAGCTCCAACATGAGAATATTGTTTCTATCATAGACTATGGATCAGATAAGGGTGTTTATTTTATAGCTATGGAATATGTAGAAGGCAAAAACCTTCGAGAAATATTGGGAAGACAAAAAAGGCTGCCGTTGGAAATATGCTTGCTTATTTGCCATCAGATAGCCGAGGGACTAAAATTCGCCCATAATCATAATCTGATTCATCGTGATATAAAGCCATCTAATATTATCCTGTCAAATGACGGCCGCGTTTTGCTAACAGATTTTGGGATTGCCAAAGGAGGCGACGATCTTACAATAACCGCTACCGGCCAGATGATTGGATCGCCTGCGTATATGTCGCCCGAACAGGCGGCGGGTCGGCCCATGGACCATCGGTCCGATATTTTCAGCCTGGGAATAATCATGTATGAAATTATTTCGGGGATGAAACCTTTTAATGGCGATAGTTATCAGGCAATGGTTGCCTCTATAATGTCAGAAGAGCCGGAGTCCTTGCAAAAGCTTCGGGTAGATGTTAATCCGGAAATTGACGAACTTGTAAGTAAAGCTCTTGTCAAAGCGGTAGATTCGCGATATCAGAACGCTGAGGATTTTTCCGATGAAATTTATAAAGAGCTACAACGATATAAGATTCCCCCTGTAAAGAAACTTATCTCGGGTTTTTTGAAAAATCCGATTAAGGTAACAGACAAATTAAGGGCCGAGAAGATATCCAACCACATGGAATCCGCTCTTTATTTTACAACGATGGGCGAGAGCCGCCTGAATGAAGCCCAAAAAGAGTTTCAAGAAGTCCTTAGGTTTGATAAGAAAAATAAGGCCGCCAAAGAATACTTGAAAAAGCTGGAATCGCATTCCGCGAAACCGGAACAGAAAAAACTGCCTAAGAGAGCTCTAAATTTTAAAAAATGGCAATTTTATATCGGCGGCGCGGCATTGCTTGGGATTCTTTTTATAATGATCTTGGTGTTTTCCTCTGGTGGCGATCAGAATAAACCGTCGCCGCAAAATTCCACTGGGCCGCAGCTTGCCCCCGTCGATTCCGCAAGTATTCCCGGCAATAAAACGACTGGAAAACCGTCGATAGATTCCCCGCAAGGCGAAAATAATCCTCCATCGGCTAATGACCGGAATTCTAAAACCTCCAAACAGAAACCGACCGGCAAAAAGAAAAAAACAAAAGCGAAAAAGACTTCAAACAAGTTCAATTACCCGAACCAGAATTTAAAAGAGTTTGGCATATTGAATGTTAAAACAAATGTGCCTGCCAATATTTTTATTGATAGGATTGCGTACGGCAAAAGCAATGGTCCTGCAATAAAGCTTACTCCGGGACGGCATTTTATTGAGATCAAGGCCGATGGTTATCGCAGAATGACCCGCCGGATATTTTCCGAGAATGGAAAATCGGCAGATATTAAAATCGACCTTATTGCCGAATAAGCCATCCCCATATAACCCGTATTAATTGTTGTATTTTTTTTTACAGCAGATATAATTAGCAAAACCCGGTTTGAGAGGAAATTGTTTTATGGGTCTGTCCACACAAGATAAAAGCAGGTATCTCGCGGAATTTTCTATGATTGCGGTTACCGCCGTATGGGGCTTTTCATTTACGATCCTAAAAACAGTTCTCGGGCGGGATGTTTCCATTTTGTTTTTTATTTTTTCCCGATTTTTTATAGCAGCGCTTTTTCTGTATCCCTTTTGCAGATCGAGTCTGAAGACATTGGATAAGGGGGGATATTTTGGAGGCATCTCCGTTGGCGTATTTATATTTTTAGGGTTTACACTTCAAAGTTACGGCATAGAGCATACTACCGCGTCCAAGGCAGGATTTATTACCGGACTGGCATCTATTTTCGTTCCGGTGTTTTTATTTCTGCATAAAAGAAGATTGCCATCGTATTTAAATGGCGCCGCAGTTATCGCGGCTTTGGGCGGGATGTATCTATTGACCGGTCCCGCGGGGGGCGGGTTCAACGGGGGTGATTTTTTGGTGTTGTTATGCGCGGTGGCATTCGGCGCGCAGATTTATATTATAAGCATAGTCGCGAGAGGACGCAATCCATTAGCGCTGACTTTTCTTCAATTGGCAACTACCACAGTTCTATCAGCTATTCTATTGCCGTTTGAAAATATCCGGTTTGAGTTTTCATTGCAATCGGTTGGCGCAATTCTGTTTTTGGCGATTTTGGGGACAGCCGGAGCGCTTGTTGCGCAGACATGGGCACAGAAGAAAACATCGGCAGTAAAAATCGGCCTGATTCTGACGGCAGAACCTGTTTTTGCCTACATGTTCGCGTCGATATTGTTGAATGAGTATTTCAACCCTGCTCAGAAAATGGGGGCGGTGATTATCGTAGCGGCGGTTTTGGCGGCAGA
>CAZKYQ010000016.1:22246-26716 GCA_964556975.1 uncultured Ignavibacteria bacterium | reverse complement strand
TCCGGGCAATAGGGCGAAAGGTTAATAGATTTATGGCCAGAAAAAAGAAGAATTCAAGAGACTCAGGCGTATCCTTTAAAATAAACAACCTGTCTCAATTAGAAAAGATGGCTCCAAACACAAGCGATTTTTCTTTCTCGGAAAAACACCTTGAGGAATTTATTAAAACAGCGAAAGCCTCAAATAATAAACAGAATCTCGCTCTGGGATATTTTGGCTATATTTTGTTTTATCTGGAAAATGAAAATTTGACTAAGGCGGCCAGTGTTATAAATCAAACCAGAGATGAGTTTGGAGACAATCTCGACACCTGCTTTCTTGAACTCAATCTATATTATAAAAAATCTGAACATGAAAAAGCGCTTGAGGCCGGCAAGAAATATATTGAATTGAGAAAAGAATGTGCTCCTTCAAAGGACGCTCATCTGCAGCAGTCTTTCGGAAAATGCGCCGATGCTCTCTGGGTAATGTCCGATTCTTCCAGGCGTATTCTAAAAATTAAAGAGTCGCTCGAATATCAAAGAGAAGCAGTAGAATTCAATCCCGAAAACCATTTTAGACGGATAGTATTCGCAAGCAATCTTGGTAAAGAGGGATTGATAGGCGAAGCCATGGCGGTACTTGATGGCGGCCTGAAAATTTACCCGAACGAATTGGGGTTTAAAAACGCGAAGGCGCTTGTATACAGCGATGCCGAAAAGTATGATGAAGCCTTTAAAATCCTCGATGCCATTCTTGCCGACAAGCCTGATGATGTGGACGCGATGATAAATTACGGCGTTATTTTTGATAAAAAAGGCGATTACATAAGGGCCGAGGAATATTTTAAAAAGGCGTTGAAAATCGACTCCAAGCATGAAGTAGCTCTGGCAAACCTCAGAAAGCTAAAAGAGACTATTGATGATAAGCCCCAAAAGATTTCACTTTGCATGATTTTGAAAAATGAGGAAAAATTCCTTCCCGGGTGCCTTAAAACTGTCAAAGGGCTTGTTGACGAAATTATTGTGGTCGACACCGGATCGACCGATCGCACCATGGAAATTGCGCGGGAATACGGTGCGATAATTTATGAGCATCCGTGGCAAAACGATTTCTCATTTCATCGAAACCAGTCTATCGATTACGCGACAGGCGATTGGATATTAATTCTCGATGCTGACGAAGAGCTTGATTCTTCCGAACACGATATGATTAGAAGTGTCGTCATGCGTAAAGAGATCGATGCCGTTTCGTTTGTGGTTTACAATAAAATTCAGGGGGGGCGTACCGGGTTTCTTAACTCTCACAGGTTATTTAGAAATAAGAAAGAATACCGCTATTCGGGAATTGTACATAATCAGTTGCTAATGGATGGGATGACGCTTTCAAGCCAATTGAAAGTCTATCATCACGGGTATGGACTTTCTGATGAGCAAATGCGGGCCAAAGGAAAAAGAACCGAAAAACTCATAAAGGAACAATTAAAAACAAATCCCGATAACGCGTTTGCGCATTTTAATCTCGCCCAGATTTACAGAGGGTTGGCCGAGCCTGAGAAAAGCCTTAAACACGCAAAGAAAGTTATTGAAGTATTGAGCCCTGATGAGATCGACCGTCGGCATGTTTACGTAATGGCCCTTGATCAGATTGGGTGCGCGTATGTGGGGCTTAGCGACGACGAAAAGGCCAAGGAATATTTCTATAAAGCTCTCGCAATAAAAGATGATTATCTCGATCCGCTATTTAATCTGGGCTATGTTTATTCAAAACAGGAAGATTACGATAAAGCAGACGAGTTGTTTAAGCGTTATTTAAAAGTACGGGAAAACTTCTCCGAACACCGCGAATGGATGGGGTTAATTCTGAACAATCTCAATAGCCAGTTCGCTGTCTATTACGGTCTTGGCCTGTCTCAATATTTCAGAAACAATATAGATAAAGCGCTGGAATATTTTCATAGGGTAATCGATGAAGTAGGCGATTTTGAATACACCCAACATTTGATCGCCCGATGTTATAGACAGACGAAGCAATTCGAAAAAGTTGTAATGCACTGTAAAAAGGCTATTGAGAACCTCCACGAAGATTCGGAAATTTATATACTTCTGGGTGAGGCTTATCTCAATCTCGGCGATCCTCAAAAAGCAACGAGAAGTTTTGAAAAAGCCCTAACATTTGATAGTAATGATTGCTCTTCATTGCTAGGACTGGCGGGCGCGGCCTCGCTGGGAGGCAAATTTGAAAAGGCTTCGGAAGCCGTTGATAGGGCATTGGAAAAATCGCCGAATTCTCCGCAAGCTTTGGCGGCCAAAGGCGAACTGCTGTATCACTCAAAAAACTATAATTCAGCGGCTGAAAGATATAAGATGCAGTTAAACACAAATCCAAATGATCCGCAGCCTTTTAACAATCTGGCAAATTGCTTTCTTAAGCAGCAAAATTATGCTTCAGCCGAGGAATTTTATCGCAGGGCGCTGAAAGTATCATCTGATTTCACGTTGGGCTATAGAAACCTCGCGGTTTGTTTGGTGAAACAGAATAAACATGATGAATCGATTGAGTATTTTGAGAAATACCTTGAATGCTCTCCGGGTGAACCAAATATATTTGCGACTTTGGGAGATATATATTATAACAAGAAAAATTATTGGAAAGCGATTTCATATTATGAACAATACATCAAATATTTTCCCGGCCAACATGAAGCTATTCTAAGGCTCGCCGATTGCTATTTCAATTTGGATAAACTTAATTCGGCAAAAATGGGATATAATGCCGTCTTGCAAATAGACCCCCTTAATAAAATTGCGAAAAATAGGCTTTCTGAAATGGCCCGGTTCGCGGAACCCCTTGAAACTCAATAGAATAGATGTTTCAAAAAAAAATAACTGCTCAGATTAAAGCACGTATATCATCCTGTCGACTATAAATTCAGATAAACAAAAAATATCTGAAATGACATAGGTCAACTTTTTCAAGGGGGCGTATGATTTTAAAGAAAGAGAGAAGGAGAAAAGAAGTAAGTCTAAGCAACTTAATTATAAAAATGTTAGCAGATGGAACGTTAGCATAATTTCAAGGAGGAAGTTAAATGGCACTAAGAATTAATCACAACATTACGGCATTGGATGCTTGGCGTAACTTGACTGTTACGACAAACAGGATGGCCTCGACGATGGAAAAACTGTCGTCTGGTTTCCGTATCAATAAAGCAGCCGATGATCCAGCCGGATTGGTCATATCCGAGCAATTCCGCGCTCAGATCGCCGGATTGAATCGCGCCGTACAGAACTCAGAGGCTTCGATCAACATGATCCAAACCGCTGAAGGGGCCCTCAATGAAATCAATAACCTGCTTATTGGCATGAGGGAATTGGCCATTCACGCCGCTAACGAGGGTGTCAATGACGACAACCAGTTGGCTGCTGACCAGGCTGAAATTACAAACGCTATCCGCACCATTGACCGTATCGCCGCCAACACGCAGTATGGCACCAAAAGACTGCTTGATGGCTCATCGGCTAACACTGCTGCTATCACTACCGCCAACGTTTCGGGCTTGACTGTCAATGAGTCGAACCTTAGCGATGGCACTCACAGTATTACTTCGACAATGCTGACGGACTCGTCCGCTACAGTCGATGTCTCCAGTCTTGGCTTAAGCACACCGACCGGCTCGTATAATCTGTCAGATGGCGTACATAACCTTGACGTCATTCAGGCTTCATCTGGAGCGATGAAAACGGGTGATGCTGTTACCGCTCTGGACGCCTGGGGCAATGGCATGTCCGTTACAGGTACTGCCGCTTCAATTCGCGAAGCCTATGTAAGAGCAACAACAAACTTTACTACCTTGCAGGATAACAACCAATACACAATTACTTTCCAGCTCAACTTCCAGGAAGCCGGAACAAACGCGGTTGGGATGCAAACCTTGACAATCAGGACTGACGCCGTAGCCTCCGGCGATTTGGCCACAAATGTTGCTTCCAAACTGAATAACGCCATCAACTCCAACACTTGGCTGGCCGGTAAACTTCAGGCTACAGTAACAGCCGGCGCTCCGGACGCCATTAGGCTTAGAACGACCCAAGAGGGTACTAACTACTCATTGGCGGTTGGAACAATTACATCATCCAATGCGACTGTAACCTCCGGTCTTACCAACCTGCAAAACTCAAATGATCGCGGACGTACCCATAATCAGCTTTCTCTTACCGCCCAGTTCGCGTCAAGCTCAACTCTCGTTGACGCTTTCACCAAAACCGCTACCATCGCTATCGGTACGGGTACTTTCTCGACTCTTTCGGCATTAGCGGCCACAATAAACGCCAAGTTGGCCTTGGCGGCAAACTTTGGTACATTCAGCGATACCGCTGTCGGATCATCAAACAAAGTTTATGCCACAGTCGTAGTTGAGGGCGGACAGAACAAATTGAGGCTATATACAATGGATGAAGGTTCCAAATTCTCATTGAAGCTGAATATGAC
>CAZKYQ010000016.1:0-22146 GCA_964556975.1 uncultured Ignavibacteria bacterium | reverse complement strand
GGCAATATGCTGCTCACGGTCAAAGCTCGTACATTTGCAGTCAGGCTTGACGGAGGCAGCGAAGAAATCGTTACAGCCGGAAAAGAAAAGACAGTCTTCAACTCCCAGAGAGATGAATACACAAAGATGCGTCTTTCCTTGAAATCTGACGGTGGAACTGAAACATTGTATGTTACCGATAGAAGCCTTGTGTTCCAGATCGGCGCGAATGTCGGACAGACCGCCAAAATCGCGATTAATAATCTTTCCGCTTCATATCTTGGCCAGAATCTCGATAATAACGCGTTTTCCAGCCTTTCTCAGATAGACGTTACGTCAGCTTCAGGCGCTCAGGATTCACAGTCCATTATCGATCAGGCTATTAACGAAGTCACCAATATTAGAGGAACCTTGGGTTCGTTCCAGAAGAATACTCTGGAATCCAACCTGACTAACCTCCGGATCGCCGCTCAAAACCTGACGGCATCCGAATCGAATATCCGTGATACCGATATGGCAAAAGAGATGTCCGAATTCGTAAAACACCAGATTCTAATGCAGGCCGGTACAGCCATGCTCGCGCAGGGCAACCAGCTTCCGCAGGTCGTTCTTTCACTATTCGGTTAATACTCGCTTTCTTGAATCTAAGAGGGGATGGGGTCTTCCCATCCCCCTTTTTTTTCTGATATCCCAATATCATTTTCTTAAATATGTTTCATTTTGCTAAACACTATTTTATTAGTTCCGATAATAAATGTAGAAGTATTGAAGTGTCTTTATCCTCTTTTTCCCGGAAAAGGCGCTGATTGAAGTGAAGTCCTTTTTTTTGGAGGCGTCAAATGGGAATCACCGGTACTATAGACGGCATTTTCTCCGGAATGGATACGTCTGGTATTATAGATAGTATCATTCAGGCCGAACGGACGAAGCAAAACGTATATTTAGCGAAGCAGGCCGATTACACAAAGAAGCTTACAAGTTGGCAGTCCATTAATTCCTATCTTCTCGCCTTTAAAACTCAGTCCGATGTTTTGTCAAGAGATTCTTTGTGGAATAATATTTCGGTTACTTCTTCGAATAGCGATATAATATCGGTTTCAGGAAGCGGCAGTTCAGCCAGCGGCACTTACTCTATTGGTGTCGATCAATTGGCGCAAAACCAGCAGATCGCCAGTCAGGGTTTCTCCTCATCGCAAGACATTGTCGGAGTTGGCACGTTTGGGATTTCAGTTGGTGGAAGTTCGCCGGTTACTATCACTTTAGAAGCGGGAAGCAACAGCTTAAGCGCTTTAAAACAAGCAATAAATGACTCCGGGGCCGGAGTAACCGCGGCCATTGTTAATGACGGATCTGAAAATAACGCATACCGACTTATTCTTTCGGCGAATGAGACAGGTGCCAATCAGGAAATAACTGTAACTTCCAGCTTGACGGGCGGTACGGCCCCGGATTTTACAACGAGCTACTTTGATATTGCGGAAAAGCTAAATTGGTCGGCAAATGCGACCTCAAACCCGACTCTTGGATCAAGCGCCAGTTATACGGGGTCCGCCAATAAAGTCTATACTTTTACAATTGCGGGGACCAGTACGCAGACGATAGGCACGGATGAAATCACAATTGACTGGACCGATGGTACAAATTCCGGGACAATCACGGTTCCCTCGAATTTCAATCCGGCCGCGGACGAAGTCGCTTTGACAGGCACAGGCTCTGACGGTCTTACGGTTTCGTTTTCTGCCGGGGCCCTCGAAGCAGGCGATACTTTCCAAGTGCAGGCCCTTGCCCCGATAATACAGGCCGGGCAGGACGCTGTTATGAGGCTTGGAGCGTCAGGCTCCGGAGGTTCTCCTATTGAAGTAACTTCCTCCTCAAATACGGTAACTACCTTGATCGATGGGGTGACCCTTGAATTGCATGACATTACAATTGATCCTATTCAGATTACGGTTGAATCGGACAACTCCAGTATTGTTTCCACCGTTCAGGACTTGGTCAGTAAATATAATGATTTTGCCGAGTTTGTCGGATCGCAGTTAAAATTCGATTCCGAAACAAATACCGTGGGTGTTCTTTTGGGCGAAACTTCTCTCGTGAACCTCCTTTCAACTGTCAGAGCGGATGTAACTCGAAGCATTCCGGGATTAAGCGGTTCTCTTTCGGCGCTTTATGATGTTGGAATCAAATTTGACACTCAAGGCAAGCTCAGTCTCGATTCTTCCAAATTAACAGAGCTTTTAAACGATGATATGGAATCTGTAAGAAACCTGTTTCTCGCGTCAGGCAATTCGGATAACGGCTATATTTCATTTATATCAGCCGGTCCCGATGCCGTTCCATCCGAACAGGCCTATGATGTAAACATTACTCAAGCAGCTGCCCGGGGAACATATACCGGCCTATCAATAGACGACCCCGATGTTACCGGCGTAGATTTGACCAACAACAATAATAGAATAAAAGTCTCGATTAACGGCGTAACATCAGGGGAAATACATCTTGAGGAGAAGATTTATACCAGCGGGGATGAACTTGCACAGGAGATTCAGGATAAAATAAATGCCGATGAGGACCTTGGCTCGAATGAAGTGGAAGTTAGGTGGATCGACGATGGAAGCACAGGCCAGTTAGAAATATCATCAGCGACCTGGGGCGAGAATTCAAAGGTTGTCCTGGACGTCGAACCTGCCTGGAGCGCTCATACGATACTGGGCCTTGCAGGAGGAACATCGACCGATGGCCAGAACGTGGAGGGCACGATTAACGGCGAACCAGCGACTGGCGTCGGCCAAATACTTACCGGCAATGAGGATAATGACAAAACGGCGGGGCTTAAACTTAAAGTAACTTTAACGCCTGATCTTGTAACCAACGATATTGAAGGGAGATTAACGCTTACAAAAGGCATAGCGTCTTTAATGAGTGAGCAGATTAGCAGATATACCGACGCTAATGACGGCATATTAAATTCAAGAACAAAGTCTATCGAAAAGCAAATTAATAACACTAAGGAGCAAATTGAGAGAATGGAAGAACGGCTAGAGGTAAAAAGAAAAGGCCTCTATTTGCAGTTTATAGCTATGGAGGACGCCATCGGCAAATTACAGGGACAACAGCAGTTTCTTACTTCCGCCATCGCCAATTTAGGTGCTTATTCGAAGAGTGGCAACAATTCCAAAAATTGATTTTAGGGCAAATTAAACAATATGGGGAAAAAGTCGTGGCAAAAAAGGGGATAAACACATACAAGGAAGCAAAAATAAACAATATGAACCAGCAGGAGCTTATAGTATTTTTGTATGAATCAGCCTTGCAATTAATGGAAGAGGGAAAAAATCAAATAAAGAGCGGCGACATACAGGGAACGCACATCCGGCTTGATCGGGCAAGAAATATCTTCCTTCATCTTTTGGTTACGTTGAATTTGGATGAGGGCGGCGAATTCGCGAAACAACTTTCTTCGTTGTATTCGTTTTTTGTAGAAAAAATTACTATTGCCAACACAACAAACAATGCTCAAGAACTGGATGACATTATCCCTATCGTTGGCGATATTAAAGAAACTTGGGAAAAAATGGAATTTGACGGGTCTAAACAAACCCCGCCGGGCATCAATAACAAACCTCAAAACCAACTTATTTCCATGGAGGCATAGTGAGCAAATCCAAGGATAAGGACGAATTAAAAAAGTTGCTTGAAGACAAATGTAATCTGTTTGGAAGCATGGAAGAAATTTTAACTGAACAGAAAGAACTTCTTGAAAACGGAAACTTCAATAGCTTTCAAAATAAAAGCGGCCAAGTTGATAAAGTAATAGAGAAAGTAAAAAATATAGATTATGATATTGCCAGGCTGGAATCAAGCTATGATGATTTCTCGAATTATGTGACAGGGAATGACAACGCTCCCGAAATAAAAAAAATCCTTATAAATGCATTTCACTCGGTAAAAAACAGCCATGATTTGTTAATTGAATTGGTGAAAACGCTCTCCGAGTCTCGCAATGCAATTAAAGATGAATTGGGTGATACAGTAGCGATGAGCAGTATCAGCGGTTACAAACCCGCCGTAGCTCCGTCGCCGGTTTATCTTGATGAAACAAGCTAAAGTTTTGATAACATCAACCGATACGGATATAGAGATAGAATATTTATGAAAGTCCACGGTTTTAATAATTCGGTCCCGCCAATTAATGAGGGCAGCAAAAAATATATTGATGGCAATAAAACCTCAGTTGAAAACTCAAAAAAAAGAAATATCCCAATTCAAGGCAACTTGAAAGCAGAAGCCGGGTCGGAAAGAACTTCATTATCAACTGGAATTCTTAATGGAAATGACAAAATAGAAATTGCCTTTGGCTCCGCTGCTGAAATTGAGATACAAAATAAAGCCCAAAAGGCCGTTTATAAGTTAGAAAACGTACATGGATATAGCAATGATTCAACCGCGGTTGAAAAAAGTAATAAACTTGCCAATATTCGGCAAAAAATAGCCGATGGATATTATGACAGTCCGGAATTTATCGATAAACTGGCTGAGAAACTGATAACCATAATTAAAATATCCGGGGAGTAATTGAAATGCCCGTTGTTTCAGAAACTACTGAAAAAAAACTAAAGATTATTGTTGATAAAATCCAGAACCTTCCAACTCCGCCTATTGTTTTCACGCAGATCACCAAAGTCATAAACAATCCGAATACTTCGGCTTATGAAATCGGCGCCATCATATCTGAAGATCCTGCTTTGACGGCCAAAGTGCTCAAACTTACAAATTCTTCATTTTATGGCATTCCGCGAACCATTACTAATGTTAAGCAGGCAATTGTGATTCTTGGTATGGACGCCATAAAATCTCTTGTAATTTCAGCCTCGGTATTCGATTCCTTTTCAAAAGATAAGGCTCTGGACAATCAAAATCTTGAAGACTTCTGGCGGCATTCGCTTTCGGTAGCTTTTATGGCCAAGATTATCTCTCGATTGAGAAAATTATCGTCTCTTCAGGAAGCTGAAATTGCCTTTTCCGGAGGCCTTTTGCATGATTTGGGAAAGCTTATAATAATTTCAAATCTATCCGAAGAGCATTCTAAAATAAAACAATTACTTGAAAATCAACCGACAATGTCTGAAATCAACGCTGAAGAAAACATTCTTCAATTTACACATGCGGATCTCGGAAGTTACATGGCTGCCAAATGGAACCTCCCCGAAGAAATCTGCAATGCGATAATGAACCATCATTCGGAACAATCGATGCAGAATGATATTCAGGCCGCGACAATTCATCTTGCCGACTATCTTGTACATGAAAACGAAATAGTGGATGATACAGACGTTTCCAAATGTACAAACCCTTATTATGAAAGCGTCTGGGAAATCCTTGGAATGGATACGGGGTCAAAAGACCAAATGATTGAATTGCTTCAAAACGAATACTCAAAGGCCGAAACATTCATGAAAATGGCTCAGGGTTTTGATGACGATTAGAATTGCCCCTTAACTTGATATTTTTTCAAACAGTGCATATAATCCAGATTCCGCTTTTTTTTACTTGCTCGTTTACAGGCGGCAAATTATATTGACGGTCAATGTGGGATAAGTTATGGGATGTTGGGAGATTACTGTGACTAAGGCAGGGTTAGGCGATTGCTTTTATTAGACCCGCCCGAGAGAAATGAATGGATTTGTCTTTGAATGTTTGTTGCCGATAATTTTACTGGGGCGATTAGCTCAGATGGTTAGAGTACTTGCTTGACATGCAAGGGGTCACTGGTTCAATTCCAGTATCGCCCACCATTGCTGATAAGAGGCGGCATAAGTTCAAAGATACTAAATGGAAGGCCGCCCTCTAAGGGTGGCTGATTTTTATTATGGCAGAGATTAAAATTAAATTTCCGGACGGATCAGCAAGAAAATTCAATGCGCCCGTTACTCCCGCCGAAATCGCCAGATCGATTTCAAATTCATTGGCCAAAAAAGCGCTTGGAGCAATTGTTGAAGACCGGGCAGCAGACCTCTCCCATTCTATAACATCCGATAGCCCCGTGCGGATACTCACATTTAACGATCCGGAAGGCAGGGAGATGTTCTGGCATTCATCGGCGCATCTCATGGCCTCGGCCATAATGGAACTTTTCCCTGATACAAAGCTGGCGATTGGGCCTTCGATACCAGACGATTTTACATCGAGGTTTTATTACGATCTGGACCTGTCACGCAAACTTACCGAAGATGATCTTGCCGCGATTGAAAAGAAAATGCTGGAGATCGTCTCAAAAAATCTTCCCTTTAGCAGACATGAAGAGGACAGGGAAAAAGCCATTTCGAGGTTTAACGGCGGCAAAGATATATATAAAGCCGAGATGGCTTCTGAAATGGAAGATGAGAAAGTCAGTTTTTACACTCATGGCGATTTTGTCGATATGTGCCGCGGGCCGCATATTCCAGCGACAGGGTTTATAAAAGCGTTTAAGCTTCTATCCGTGGCGGGTGCGTATTGGCGCGGCGATGAAAAAAATAAGATGCTCCAAAGGATTTATGGCGTTAGTTTCCCGGATAAAAAAATGCTCGAAGAGCATCTTGCCAAAATCGAGGAAGCCAAAAAACGCGACCACCGTTATCTTGGGCGTGATCTGGATCTGTTTTCAATATCGGATGCTGTTGGCTCCGGTTTGGTATTATGGCACCCGCGCGGAGCGTTAACTAGGCATATTATCGAAACATTCTGGCGGGAAGAGCACCTTAAAAACGGTTATGATATTGTATATTCTCCTCATATTGCCAAGCTCGATCTATGGGATAAATCGGGCCATACCAATTTCTATTCTGAAAATATGTTCGCTCCCATGACGGTTGATGAAGTCAAATATGAAATAAAACCGATGAACTGCCCGTTCCATATTCATATCTACAAATCAAAAACAAGAAGTTACCGCGATTTGCCATTTAGATGGGCAGAATTAGGCACCGTATATCGTTATGAGCGTTCAGGCGTACTACACGGACTAATGAGGGTGAGGGGCTTTACTCAGGACGATGCCCATATTTTCTGCCGTCCGGATCAATTGCAGGATGAGCTTGAGCGGGCGATTAAATTCAACCTGTTTTTTCTAAAGACATTTAAATTCGATAATTTTGACGTTTATCTTTCGACCCGCCCTGAAAAATATGTCGGTTCGATTGAAAATTGGGAAAAATCTACGGATGCTTTGAAAAACGCGCTTGAGGCTTCATGGGAAAAATATGAAATCGATCCGGGCGAGGGCGTGTTTTACGGCCCCAAAATCGACATTAAAATTAATGACAATCTTGGCCGGTCGTGGCAATGTACAACTATTCAGGTGGATTTTAACTTGCCTGAAAGGTTTGATATTGAGTATATTGCTGATGATGGTACAAGAAAACAGCCCATTATGATTCATCGCGCTCTCTTAGGCTCAATAGAACGGTTTTTCGGTGTACTTTTAGAACATTACGCTGGTAATTTTCCATTATGGCTTGCGCCTGAGCAGTTAAGGCTCCTTCCCATAACAGATATAGCAAACCAGTATGGTTATGATCTGATTGAGAAATTTAAAAACGCGGGTATCAGGGTTGATATCGATAATTCAAGCGAGAAAATCGGTAAAAAAATACGGAATGCCGAAAATATGAAAATCCCATACATGGGCATTATTGGGAAAAAAGAGATTGAAGAAGGCACGATTTCGATCCGAAAACATACAGTAGGAGATACTGGCAGCGTCGGTATCGATAACGCTATAAATTTACTGAAAGAAGAAATAGAATTAAAGAAATAGCTTTAAATATTAACCGGAGGTGGTGTAATAGCTCGAGATATTGGTACCCGAATTAACCATAGGATCAGGGTCCCGGAAGTTCGTTTGATTGATGAGGATGGCGCGCAACTTGGAATCGTGCCAATCCGTCAAGCTCTTGATACGGCCGAAAACAAAGGACTTGACCTGGTGGAAGTGGCTGAGAAAGCCAAACCGCCCGTTTGCAGGATAATGGATTATGGAAAATTCCTTTATGAGAACGCAAAAAAAGCTAAAATTGCGAAAAAAAGGCAACATACCGTAAATCTTAAGGAAATGCGATTCAGGCCGAAAACAGAGGAACACGACTACAAATTTAAACTGAAGCACATGAGGGAGTTTCTCGAAAGTGGCGCTAAGGTCAAGGCGTTTATTATCTTTCGCGGCCGTGAAATGGTTCATAAGGACCGGGGATATAAAATTATTGAACGGTTGAAAGTCGATCTTGCTGATATTGCTGAGGCGGAAGAACATTCAAAAATGGAGGGCCGGCATCTTTCGCAGATATTTCATCTAAAAAAAAGCAAACAATAGGCTTTTAACGGGATCGATTGAAAAATCGTATAAATTTTTATTGCCAAAGCAGTTGTTATTAGATATATTGGCATTTTTAAAGGAGACTCGATGCCAAAAATGAAGACAAATAGAGCGGCGGCCAAAAGGTTCAAAAAGACAGCAACCGGTAAGGTCAAAAGGCGTAAGCCGCTAAAAAACCATATACTTACAAAAAAATCAACGAAGCGTAAAAGGGGCCTGCGCAAGGCCACATTAGTGCACAAATCCGATATGGATCGTGTAAACGCGATGTTGCCTTATTAGCCTGAATACTTAACGGAGAGATAAAATGTCAAGAGCAAGAAATAATGTTGCGGCTCATAGGCGGCGCAAGAAAGTTTTACTTGCCGCCCGCGGTAATTACGGCGGGCGAAGCAAACTTTATAGAACCGCCAAGGAAACTGTTCAAAAAGGGTTAGCCTATGCCTATCGCGATCGCCGCAACAAAAAACGTGACTTTAGAAGATTATGGATAATTAGAATCAACGCCGCGGCAAGGCTAAATGGCATGTCGTATTCCGTATTTATTGACGGGTTGAAAAAAGCGGGTATAGTATTAAATAGAAAAATGTTAGCTGATCTCGCGGTCAGGGATACCGTCGCTTTTACGGAATTGGCAGAGCTGGCCAGGAGCGCTTGATTTAAGCAGCTTTTAGTATCTATTGAT
Source organism: uncultured Ignavibacteria bacterium (assembly GCA_964556975.1). GTDB lineage: Bacteria > Zixibacteria > MSB-5A5 > UBA10806 > UBA10806. Next base: position 13,129 of record CAZKYQ010000016.1, on the reverse strand, counting down.
TTTCTTGGCGGGCTTTTTAAGCAAAAAGCCCGTCTTAGTATTATGAGCATGATTTTAGACAAACTTAAAAAAATAGAAAAAGACGCTGTTGAAGCAATAAACAAGGCGAAAGATAAAACAGCCTTGGAAAGAGTGGTTAATTCCTATCTTGGCCGCAAGGGTGAATTGGCCAAAATTTCTAAGAACCTAAAGGATATTGACGCCCAATTACGCCCAAAAGTTGGCGCGGAGCTTAACAAATTAAAAGCATCATTGCATGCCCATGTAAAAGATAAATTGGGATTCAAAGATTCGGCGGTTGCTGAATTAAATAAAGATAATTTTGACTATACGCTTCCTGGCAGGCGCTCATTTGTCGGCAGGCATCACCCTCTGATGCGAACGGTCGACCGGATCGTGCATATTTTCCGGGGTATGGGTTTTTCGGTCGCATCAGGGCCAGATATAGAAACCGATTTCAATAACTTTGACGCCTTAAATACGCCGGATGATCATCCCGCCAGAGACCTTTCAGATACGTTTTATATCAGAAAGGGAGTGTTGCTCCGAACGCACACTTCCACGGTCCAGATTCGTACAATGCAGGCACAAAAACCGCCTATTAGAATAATTTCTCCGGGCCGCTGCTATCGTTCGGATACTCCTGACGCTTCACATTCGCCTGTTTTTTATCAGTGCGAGGGCCTTTTTGTTGAAAAACATGTTACTTTCGGCGACCTTAAAGGCGTAATAATACAGTTCGCGAAAGAGCTATTCGGTTCGGACATAAAGGTCCGGTTCAGGCCGCATTTCTTCCCATTTACAGAGCCGTCCGCGGAATATGATTTCTCATGCATGATCTGCGGAGGAAGAGGTTGCCGTGTTTGCAAGCAGACCGGCTGGCTTGAGATCTCCGGCGCGGGAATGGTCGATCCCGAGGTTTTCAAAGCCGTGGGATACGGTCCCAACAAATATACAGGATTCGCATTTGGCATGGGCGTGGATAGAATTACTATGTTGCGATATCGAATTGGCGATATAAGGCTTTTGTATGATAATGATGTCAGGTTTTTAAGGCAGTTCTAATGAAGATTTCTTATAACATTCTTAAAAAGATAATCGATTTTGATTGGTCGGTCGAGGAGTTTGCCGAAAGGCTCACTATGTCCGGAAGCGAAGTCGAAGCGATAGAGTATAAAGGCAAAGACATTGATGGCATAATTACCGCGAGAGTTACCGATGTAAGCAAAATCGAAGGTTATAACAAGCTATCTCTTTGCAAAGTTCATGACGGTTCCGAGACAATTCAGGTTGTTTGCGGTGCGCCAAATGTTGCCAAAGACCAGATTGTATTATTTGCTCCTGTCGGTTCAAGAATCCCTGGTATGAAACTAAAAAAAGCCGCCATAGCAGGAGTAGAATCATCCGGCATGATACTTTCCGAAGCCGAATTGAAGTTGTCTGATTATGCGGACGAAATAGCGGTATTGGATTCCAGTATCAAAGCAGGAGTTCCCCTTGGCGAAATCATTGATTATAAAGATGCGGTATTTGAACTTGAAATCACTCCCAACCGTCCTGATTGCCTCTCTCACGTTGGAATCGCGAGAGAGATACAGGTTCTCGGAGGCGGGAAGCTGCAAATGCCGGATACTAATCTTGTTGAAATTGAAAAAGAAGCCTCCGAAGCAGTGAAAATTATTATTGATGATCCTGGCGGCTGTCCGCGATATACGGGCCGCGTTCTCAGCGATGTTAATATTGCTCCATCGCCGCTGTGGCTAAAAATGGCCGTGTATTACCTTGGCATGAGGCCGATTAATAATGTTGTCGATATTACTAACTATGTGATGTTGGAACTTGGCCAGCCGCTTCACGCATTTGATTTTGATCTGTTTGAGAAACCTGAAGTTTTAGTGCGCAGGGCATCAGAAGGTGAAAAATTCGTAACTCTCGATGAAGTTGAACGAACCCTGAATAAAAACCATTTACTTATTACCGATTCGGTGCGGGGCGTGGCCATTGCCGGAATTATGGGCGGCCAGTATTCGGAGGTTTCGGAAAAAACAACAAACTTGCTTCTTGAATCAGCCTATTTCGATCCGGTTACAATCCGCAGGGGCTCAAAAAAACTTGGGCTATCAACCGAGTCATCCCGGCGTTTCGAGCGAGGCGCCGACCCTAATATGGCGCCGTTTGCCAATGATAGGGCCTGTAAACTGATTTCTGAAATAACAGGCGCGGAAGTATTTAGAGGTACTGTCGACGCTTATCCGAAACCATTTGTCCCGGTGGAAATAGAGTTAAAACCAGATAATGTGAATTCTTTACTGGGAACCGAGCTGTCCCTGGATGATATGAAAAGCATACTCGGGGATCTGGAAATCGAGGTCAGGGAAGGCGATAATATCATTGCCGTTCAACCATCATTCAGGCCCGATCTAAAACGAAATGTAGATCTTACCGAAGAGATTGCCAGGATATGCGGATTTGACAACATCCCTGCGGTTTATCGGCCCGGCGGGGCATTGGGCGCAGAAGACACAAAATCACAGAGAGTCATAACGAGGCTGAAATCGTTTCTTGTTGGGGCAGGCTCGACCGAAATTTTCCCGATAACTCTGGTCGATAATACTCTTGCGAAGCGCCTGGGTATTTCCGAAACAGCTGTGAAATTAATTAATCCACTTTCCGAAGAAATGGCCGTAATTCGCCCCAATATGATTATATCAATGCTTCCGGTGATAAAAAGAAACCTTAATTTCAAAGAAAAAGACCTCTTTCTGTTCGAAATCGGCGATATCTACCAGCCATCGGAAAAATCACTTCCATCTCAAAAGGAGCGGTTGATAATAGCGATGACCGGGTTTGAGACTCCCGTTTTCTGGGGCGAAAATCAGCGAAAAAGAGATATTTACTCAATGAAAGGTTTATTGGAAGATATCGCTGACCATTTCGGCCTTGGATGCGTAAAACTCTCTCCGGCTGCTCATTTTGCGTTTGAACAATCGCTATCATTTGAAGTATATATTGGTGAGGTGATGTTAGGCCATGCGGGACAATTATCAAAAGAATGCCGCTCTTCCGCGGAGATAAAGAGTGAAGTTTATCTGGTCGAGCTGGATTTGGAAAAAATTATAGATATTGTTCACGAGTCATCGGAAGCTCAGGGCCTTGACAGGTTTCCATCGGCGGACAGAGATATCGCGATTATTGTCGATGAAAATGTTAAGGCCGGAGATATTCTCGCTGAAATTAATAGCAATTCTAATGGTTTGGCGGGGGACGTTTGGATATTTGATATGTATCGCGGAAAAAACATTCCCCAACACAAAAAGAGCCTTGCGTTTGGAATAAAATACCGCCTAATGGACAGGACATTGACTGATCGCGAGGTTGACGAAGCTCATAATCGCATTACTAATGCCTTAAAAGCCAAATTTAAAGCGGAATTGAGAAGTTAGCATTGTATGGACAAGAGTATTATTACAGATTTAGAGGAAAAAGTTGGCCGGGCTATAGAACTTATTGCCGGTCTGAAAGAAAATAATAAAAAAGTTGAGAAGGAGAACGAGTCTCTGAAGCGCCGGTTGGAGGATCTGCGGATCGAGTTCGACAAATATAAAAATGATGTCGAAAAAAAGATCGAGGAAGCTTCCGCGCCCAGTTCAGATTTTGATAGCGATGAAATAAAACGAAGGCTTTCAAAATTGGCCGGCAAATTGGCCGCTTTTGAGGACAGTTGGATTTAAATATAAAGCGGACGCTAAAATGGAGAAAACTCGAGTAACAATATCGATCATGGGAAAAGAATACAGCATTGTTTCCCAGGTCGATCCGGAATATATAAAAAAAGCCGCGGAGTATCTTGATTCAAAAATGAGGGAAGTAATGAAAGCCTTTCCTAATGTTTCTGAATCAAAAGTTGCCGTACTTGCGGCTTTAAATATCACCGATGAACTGTTTCATTCTCGCCGCGATGGTCAGAAGGACGCGGATACTGAGGATAGAATTGGTGATCTTGCTCGAAAAATCTCCGAAGTTTTGTAATTTAATATAAGCGTCCGCCCCACGGAGGAACAATGGAACCTACTTATTATCTAATCGGGGCCGGCATAGCGGTTTTAGCTTTGGTTATTGGTATGCTCATTTCGAGAAGAACGGGCGAGTCGAGGATTGCTAATGCTGAAACATTAGCACAAAAGATAATCTCCGAGGCCGAAAAAGCGGCCGAGATTACAAAGAAGGAAGCTTCACTTGAGTCAAGGGACGAATGGCTCAAGGCCAAACAGAAATTTGAAAAGGATACTCAATCCAGGAAAAATGAAATCCAAAAGCTCGAACAGACACTGACGACTAAGGAAGGTAACCTAAACCGAAAAGTCGATATCCTGGATAAGAAAGAAAATGAAATTGCCCATCGGGAAAAAGCGGTTGTTTTAAAAGAAAGGACGAATGAAGCCAAAGAGAACAAACTTGATGGTTTGATCGCGGAACAGAATGTTAAGCTTGAGAAAATCGCCGGAATGACCTCTGAAGAGGCCAAGAAACTTTTAATAGCCAATCTTGAGGAAGAAGCCAGAAGAGACGCGGTCAAATTGATTAAAGATATTAAAGACGATGCCGAACGGACTGCCGAGAAAGAAGCTAAAAACATTATCATTATGGCTATTCAAAGGTGTGCCGCTGATCATTCGGCTGAATCATGCGTTTCAGTAGTGTCTTTGCCGACAGATGAAATGAAAGGCCGAATCATCGGACGAGAAGGCCGCAATATAAGGGCGTTTGAGACGGCGACAGGAATTGATGTTATTGTTGATGACACGCCGGAAGCGGTAATATTGTCAGGCTACGACCCGGTCAGGCGTGAGACGGCCCGAATGGCCTTGGAAAAACTCATAATCGATGGAAGAATCCATCCATCGCGTATTGAAGAAGTTGTTGGAAAGGCTGAAAAGGAAATGGAAGTAATTGTTAGGGAAACCGGCGAGCAGGCTTGCTTTGATGTCGGCGTTCATGGCGTGCATCCCGAAATAATAAGGCTTTTGGGTAAACTTAATTTTCGGACCAGTTACGGCCAGAACGTTTTACAGCATTCTAAAGAAGTGGCGACTATTTGCGGCATAATGGCGGCAGAGCTGGGCATTGATGGAACGCTTGCCAAGAGGGCAGGTTTACTGCACGATATTGGCAAAGCGATTGATCGTGAAACCGAGGGAACTCATACCGAAATCGGCGTTGATTTCGTTGCGAAATTTAATGAAAACCAAACAGTTCTTAACGCCATTGCCAGCCATCATGAAGACGTTCCGATGGAAACGCCGTTTGCGGTTCTTGTACAGGCCGCGGACGCTATTTCCGGGGCTCGTCCCGGCGCGAGACGGGAAACTCTTGAGGGTTATATTAAGCGTCTGGAAAAACTTGAAGAAATGGCAGATGGTTTTAGGGGCGTGAGTAAAGCCTATGCTATCCAGGCAGGCCGGGAGATCAGGGTCATGGTTGAATCCGACCAACTCGATGATATCGGCAGCAGCGCTCTCGCTAACGAAATCGCAAGAAAAATTGAGGCCGAAATGGAATATCCCGGACAGATCAAGGTTACGGTAATTCGGGAGGTCCGTGCCATAGATTATGCCAAATAGCCTGATTGCAAAACAATGCAAATCCGAGAGTTTTCTCGTTGAGCTAATATCGAAAGGTCAAAATTGAAATTATTATTTGTAGGCGATCTCAACGGTACGCCGGGACGGCAATGTCTTGAGCGATACCTATATAATTGCGGCAAGGAAAATAAATATTATGATTTTATTATTGCCAACGTGGAAAACTCGGCGAACGGTTTCGGCCTAACCAAAGAGATTTCTCAATCGTTGAGCGCATTAGGCGTAGGCTGCCAAACCAGCGGAAACCATATCTGGGATAAAAAAGAAATATTCTCTTTTTTTGAAGTAGAACCCCGGCTCCTTCGTCCCGCGAACTACCCGTCGGGCGCTCCAGGTTATGGCTATAATATTTATAAGCTTGAAAGCGGTTTAAGTATCGCGGTAATAAATCTTCAAGGGCGGATTTTCATGTGGAACATCGATTGCCCGTTTAAAACGGCGGATAAAATTATCCCTGAAGTTGCCTCGCAAGCTGATATTATCTTTGTCGATTTCCATGCCGAAGCCACATCGGAAAAACAGGCCCTGGGAAGATATCTTGATGGAAGAGTGTCCGCGGTTGTCGGCACCCATACGCATGTGCAGACTGCGGACGAAAGAATATTGCCGGGCGGTACGGCTTATATTACCGATGCCGGAATGACCGGGTCATACGATTCGGTTATCGGGGTTGAAGTCGAAGATGCGTTGTACAGGGTAATAAACAGCGTTCCCAACAGGTTCACGATTGCCAAAGGCGACGTTCGCCTGTCGGCAATTGAAATCGAAATTGATAATAATTCGGGCAAAGCCCTTTCTATAAACAGAATATTCCAATCGGTTGATGAAAAAGCTATTTGAATATTATTGGAGAGCAGTTTAATGCCGGCGAAAATAATAGATGGCAAGAAAATATCCGAGGAAATAAGGTCTGAGTTAAAAGCAGAAATTTACCAGCTAAAAAGGAAAGGCATAATCCCCGGATTAGCCGCTATTTTAATTGGAAGCAACGCGGCCTCGGCCCTTTATGTAAAGATGAAGGCCAAAGCCTGCGAGAAGATCGGCATATTCTCCGATGTTATTATAAGAGACGATTCTTTTACTTATGAACAGATGGTTGATCTTGTTATTGAGCTTAATAACCGCGAAGATATCGATGGCATTCTTGTTCAATCCCCGCTTCCGGGCCATATTGACGAACCGGCGATAACATTGTTGTTAGACCCCAAAAAAGATGTCGATGGTTTTCATCCGATCAATCAGGGCTTGCTTCTCGCGGGAAGGCCCCGATTTGAACCGGCGACTCCATTGGGGATTCTTGAGCTTCTCGAAAGGTCAGGGAATAGCCCGTTCGGTAAAGAGGTCGTAGTCTTGGGGCGAGGGTTTCTTGTCGGCAGACCTCTTTCGGTCATGCTCTCGACAAAGACCGAAAGGACAAATGCGACAGTTACGATCTGCCATACTGGCACATCAAATATTCAAGACTATACGAAAAGAGCTGATATTATTATCGCCGCAATGGGCAAGGCCAGGTTCTTGACTGGCGAAATGGTTAAGCCCGGAGCGGTAATAATCGACGTTGGAACTAATCAAATTGATGACCCGACACACCCAAAAGGGAAAAGGGTTGTGGGCGATGTTGATTTTGATTCAGTACAGAAAATCGCAGGCGCGATCACTCCGGTTCCCGGCGGGGTTGGCCCGATGACAATAGCATCATTATTAAAAAATACTGTAAAAGCATGTAAGATAAGGCATGGAATAACTTAGGTAAAATGTCTGATAAGATATACTCAATAACTGATTTAACCAAAAGTATTAAAGCTATTCTCGAAGGTGGCTTTCCCAAAATTTGGGTTGAAGGGGAAATCTCCAATCATATTCATCACTCGTCCGGGCATAGATATTTTACTCTGAAAGACCAGAATGCCCAACTGCGATGTGTTATGTGGCGCTGGATGGGCAAGAGCCTTTTTTTCGAGCCTCAGGACGGTATCAAGATCAAGGCTTCAGGGCAGATTACCGTATATGAAAAATCCGGCCAATACCAGCTTGTAGTAAGCTCAATGCAACCTGCGGGAATTGGCGAATTGGAACTGTCATTTCAGCAGTTGAAAAAAAAGTTATCTGAGGAGGGACTGTTTGAGTCCGAGCATAAAAAGCCTATTCCCACATTTCCAAAAACCATTGGGATCGTAACTTCCCCGACAGGCGCCGCTATTCGAGACATTTTGAATATTACAAAACGCAGAGCGCCTTGGGTGAATATTGTTCTCTGGCCGGTGTTGGTTCAGGGAGAGGGAGCCGCCTCTCAGATTTCTCACGCCATTAAGCGTTTTAACGAACTCGATCTGGCTGACCTTTTGATTATAGGGCGAGGCGGAGGTTCGCTGGAAGATCTTTGGGCCTTTAATGAAGAGGAAGTCGCGCGGGCGGTTTTTGCCTCTGAAATTCCTGTTATTTCAGCCGTTGGCCATGAAATTGACTTTTCCATAGCCGATTTTGTTTCCGATCTTCGCGCCCCCACGCCGTCAGCCGCGGCGGAATTGGCTGTACCGGATGGCGATACTCTATCAGCTCAAATTAATGGATATTTCAGTAGTCTGGTAAATAAAGCAGGACAATTATTAAATGAATCGAGCCATAGATTTGATGAAATAACCGCTCGCTACGGTTTCCGAAAGCCGATGGAGATGATTGCCCAACGCGCCCAGCGATGTGATGAATTATCGCGGCTTTTAAATCTGTATTCATCGCACAAACTGGATAGTTTCAAGCGTGAATCAAAGGCGTTATATGAAAAACTTGAGATGGTTTCACCAAAATCAGTAATGAAACGCGGGTTTTCATATTGCCGCGACGAAAACGGACAAGCGGTAAAGAGCTTTAAACAGGTTGCGCTTGATGATAAAATTGATATAATTTTATATGAAGGCGGCTTGGAGTCTCGCGTTACCCGGATTAACCCCAATGTTCTCAGAAACGCCGGAGGAAAAAATTGAGTAAGAACCTTCAAGGTAAGATGTATTATTCGATCTCGGAAGCGGCTCAAATGATAGGCGTTGAACCGTATGTGATGCGGTTTTGGGAAAAAGAATTCCCTCATCTGAAACCGAAAAAAAACCGCGCTGGCAATAGGACATATCGCCCGGAAGATATTCAAAGAGTCACCAGGATTAAACGGCTCCTGCATGACGAGGGCTATACAATAGAGGGCGCGAGGAACCTTTTGAAGCGGGGCGATGGCAATGCCGGAGCTGACCCGAAAGCCGAAAAAGTTAAAAAGGTCCTTAGCGATATTCGCGGCGAGATAGAGAGCCTGTTAAAACTTTTCCCTTGATTTAAAAGCAACCTGTATTATTATGATTTTGCGTCGGGGCGTAGCGCAGCCTGGTTAGCGCACTTGCTTGGGGTGCAAGAGGTCGACCGTTCAAATCGGTTCGCCCCGACCATTTTTTATGAAAACAGACATTTGTATAATCAATAAATCTATGAATATCCTGAAAAATTTTATTATTTTTTTAGATTTGACTCAATAAAATCCATTAAACATAACGATATATTTCTATATTCTCCCCAAAAAGCCCCGCATTTCCATAGTGAAACAGAAACAAAAATAAATGAAACTCAAAAAGGCAGGCAAAATGAGTAATGACGATACATATAATATGAAAGCAGGCAAAAATAAGTAAGTTTACATAATACTATGAAACTCATTAGGAATACTCTCAATTTTCTCGCAAGTTACGGCTGGACAACGACTTTAGTTGTTCTTGCTGTTTTTGCGTTGGGTTTTACCTGGTCGTCATCGGATAAATTATATAGTAATATACGGCTATTCGATAGAATTGCGCTTATGGCATCGCAAAATTATATAGAAAAGATAGATGAAGAAAAAATGATAAAGGTCGGAATTGACGCGATGCTTTCGAAACTTGACAAATACACAAAGTTTCTCCGCGGTGCCGATTACATGCGTTTAATGCAGGAAACCGATGGTCAATTCGAAGGCGTGGGCATTGGTATGGAATTTCATCGCGATACCCTCACAATTGTTTCAATAATTGAAGACACTCCGGCGTACAAAGTCGGGTTGAAAGCGGGTTTGCGGGTTCTCAAAATAGGTTCTACTCCAACCTTTGGTTTGAGTATAAAAGATATTAGGAATTTAATGCGGGGAGATGTTGGCGGGGAAGTATCACTTTTAATTTTCTCTCCCGGCAAAAAAGAACGCTGCGTTAATGTCTCGCGGGAAAAGGTAACAATAGAGTCAATTCCTTATTACTCGATGATATCTGATAAAATCGGATATGTCCTGCTGGCCCACTTTTCCGAAAACAGCTTTACTGAATTAAAAGCGGCGATTACGGATTTGAATAAAAGAGGCATGCGGGGTTTAGTGCTGGATCTAAGAGATAACCCCGGAGGCCTTTTAATAGAAGCGGTTGAAATTGCGGGCGCATTTTTGCCCGCTAATTCGAAAATAGTGGAAACCAGGGGCCGAGATGGGGCGATGGTAAGCGCTTATGAGTCTTACAACGATCCGATATTTCTGGATGGAGACCTGGCCATAATTGTAAACGGGCAAACAGCCAGCGCCGCTGAAATCGTCGCGGGCGCTCTCCAGGACCACGATAGGGGAATTGTTATCGGTACGGAGACTTATGGAAAAGGACTGGTGCAGCAAATAATGCAATTTTCCGATGAGTCAGCCCTGAAAATTACAACCTCGAAATATTACCTTCCTTCTGGCAGATGCCTGCAAAAACCCGATTGGTCAACATTTGAACTACTGTCAGGTGAGTCGTCAAGACCAACTGATTCGCTTTATTTTACAACTGCGGGGAGAGTGGTATTTGGAGGCGGAGGCATTATTCCGGATATATTTATTGAAAATGACGCTGAATCTAAATATGTAGCCGCTTTAAAAGAAGAGTCATGTTTCTTTGATTTTGTAATAGATTATTTATCAGATTCAAGCAACAAAGCCGATTTGATAGTCAATGACAATGTTATGCGGGAATTTAAAAAATTTGTCGCCGGACGCGGCTTTGCGTTTTATGAGGAAGACCGGATTATTTTCAATGAATTTAAAGAGAAAATCAAATTATCTGATACCGAAACAAAAGCCGCCTTGTCAATTATAGATGAGAAACTGAATTCAAAAGAGTTCTGGTATTTTGATAATCATTACAAAGAAATCAAAACAGCGTTGGCGGAAGAAATTATATTTCAGGCAAAAGGAGAAAAATCTCTGTTTGAGGAAATTTGGGTGAAAAACCACGATGAGATTAAGATCGCCAAAGATATATTAAGTGACTCCCCAAAATACCTTTCCATACTTGCTTCCCGATAAGCTTGCATTTTTCAAATTATTATAATAAAATACTTATATATGGAAATAATAATATTGCTGATAATTGGTCTTTTTGCCGGATTTGCTGGAGCGTTATTTGGTTTGGGGGGAGGAATTATTATTGTCCCTGCGCTGACTTTGGTTCTTGGTTTGCCCATCGGAGAAGCAATAGGAACATCTTTAGTCAGTATCATGGCCGTTTCCACATTTTCGGCGGCCGATTTTTTAAAAGCAGGCAGGGTCGATCTTGAGCTTGGGCTGTTGCTGGCCGTTTCGGCGTCAATAGGGGCTTTGACAGGAGGGTTAATCTCTGGCATTATTCCCGCGAATTTTCTTTATTTGATGTTCGCGATTATCCTGCTCATATCTTCTCTTTATATGGCCAGACCAGCTCGGACAATTTTAAATAATCAAGAATACAGGTCGCCTTCAAGCAAGCGCATCGGTTTTGTGCTTTCGTTTTTGACCGGAAACGTTTCCGGCATGTTGGGGGCCGGGGGGGGGATAATTTATGTTCCGATGATGAGAATTCTAATGAACGTCCCCATGAAGATCGCCACGGCAACGTCCAGCTATATGATTGGGATTACTGTTACCCCGGCGGCCATACTATATTTGATGAAAGAGGATATTGACCCTTTCAAAGTGGCGGCGATAATAGCCGGTACTTTTTTCGGAAGCAGAGCGGGCGCCTTCATTTCATATAGAATAACTTCCAAATTTCTTCGAATTCTTTTTGTATGTCTCATGCTTTTTACCGCCTACAGAATGTTTTTGAGAGGAATTTAGAGGAATATTAATGAAATACAATAGCGATACAATTCGCCTCAGGATAGCCCAAACGCTTCGATCGATTGTCTATTTCGCGCTATTATTACTACTTTTTTCATTGATACTGCGCTATCTACACGAAGCTTCCTCAAAGTACTTTGCCCTTTGTGGCATCGGCTTAATAGTAATCGGGCCGCTCATGGGCATTTTGGCCGCAGGGATATTCGCGTTTATCGGCAAGAATAATAAACTTCTGATAAGTTCTATCCTGTTGATATTAATATATATAATTGCATATATTGTCAGCCTATGAAAAGCGATTTTGTTGTTTTCATTGATTTTGATGGTACGATAACATCCGAGGATGTTGGCTATGAGATGTTTAAGAAATTTACAAATGGCAGGACCGAGCCATGTGTAAGCCAATATCGGCTCGGAAAAATCAATTCTTTCGAGTGCCTGTCGACTGAATGCGATATATGGAACAAACAGCCGCCCAATCGGCGGGACGTATTAGATTTTCTACGACGGCAAACGCTTTCGGCCGGATTTGATGATTTTCTAAAACTAATCAAAAGGAATAATATCGATTCATATTTAGTTTCGGAGGGGTTCGATTTCTATATAGATATAATTCTTAATTCAAATGGATACCGTGATTTCGAAAGAATATCCAATAAGGCTGAATATAAGAACGATCAAATTCAGCCGGAATTTCCATACAAGGATTTAGGATGCGGCAAATGTTCAAATTGCAAAGGGTATCATATCAGAAAATTAACCGGTCCGCGCCAATCTTCATTATTTATCGGGGACGGCCATTCGGACATACACGGCGCCAGATCAGCGGATATTGTATTTGCCAAATCCTTTCTTAAAGAAGATCTTCAAAAAAGCGGGCGTCATCATTTTGATTATTTTGATTTCCATGATATAATTAAAAAATGGCAGGAACTTTCAAAAAGGCGGGTTTTTACAGTTTCTGAGAAAATAATGTTTTGTAGGGTTTCAAAAGAAAAGCATGAAAAATTCGAATCTCTGTGGGAGAACGGCGATGTAATGAAAAATGCCGGATACCCAAATGGCTTAGGTTGGAATAGGCGGCAATACGATGATTTTTGGGGCAATCTAAATCGTAGGAACTTTATGCTTTTCAGCATTGAAAATGGCAATGGTGAATTTATGGGCGAGGCAAAGCTGTCGTTTCCCGATGGAAAAAATATCTGTAGCCATGATGTTAAGCTCCTGCCTGCCTTTCAGGGAAAAGGATTCGGAAAAGAGGCGTGGCTGAGCTTGCTGGAGCTATCTAGAAGAAGATGGCCTAACGCGGAATTTTCCGTGACTCCGGCGGCAGACAACCATGCGGCAATTAAAATGTACG
>CAZKYQ010000015.1:26006-27409 GCA_964556975.1 uncultured Ignavibacteria bacterium | reverse complement strand
CGGGAATCCAGGGAGGACAACAGCGTTGAAAAGTTACGGGCGCATATTGGCAGGTCTCGGGCAGACTCGCTATGGTTCTTCAATTCTAAAATGTCGGAAGCGCAGGGCTTCCGGCCTGCCAGACTTATTTTTTCTCAAGCATCAGCTTTTCAATTGAAAAGCCTGATTTTTTTAATAACGAAACGGCTGGTTTGTTTTCGGGGTCCATCCATGCGAAGTACTTGTTTACGTTATGCTTATCGCCAATCTCTTTAGCTGATTCCACCAGCATTTTTCCAACGCCCCTTGAACGAAACTCGCCCAATACATAGCAATCCAGTATAATCCCCATTACACCGCCGTCAACTATGTCGGGAATATGCCAGATGTTTAAAAAACCGATTACCTTGCCTTTAGAAACGGCAACCATATAACTGGAAAAACGCGAGTCAATAGCCTCGTTGAATCGTTTTGCTCTCAATTCAATATCGCATTCGTCCATCTCGGAAAGTATTTCATGGATGATTTTAATGTCATTCTTGTCAGCTAATCGGACTTCAATTTCCATAAAAATCCCCCAAATAATTCAGCCATTTTAAAACTTTCATAATTGCTCTAAGCTATCGCAAAAAACTTAGCCCTTAAATACAAAATACACTTCTCAATAACCAAATGTCAATAGTTCATCGCAATTTTTATGGGGGAATAAAACTAAGCCCATATTGACATTATTTCTCAAAAGCCTCCGTAATTAGTCTATTGTTCCCACACAAACCATATATAAAACTTTTCTGTCCGGCTTTAAATTTAGCAGGTTCGCCAAACGTTTTTTAGAAAATGCTCCGACCGGAACAGCGCCGAGCCCCTTTGCCATTGCCATAAGCAGAATATTCTGGGCGATATGGCCGCATTCCAGCAGCGCGTAATCGCGGGATTTAACGCCATATTCTTTTTCTATTTTTTTAGGATCATAAACCATTAGAAAAATGGCATTGGATAGAGAAATAAAATCCTGGTCCCATGACATCTTTTGGATTTCAGGCAGGAAAGCCCCATTATTGACTATATCAAGTTTCTCTGTTTTTTTATTATAAATATAGATTCCGTTTTCGTAATTTTCGGTATTGTTGATCGCGGCATATAATTCAATAGGATAGGTGGCTCCAGCCGACGGAGCAGTCCGGAAAACGACGCCTTCGTATTTTAAGGTGTTTCCGCAAGCGGCCCAGACAAGTTGATCCAGGCGGGACGATCCGATTTTCTTGCCTGTAATTTCTCTTATTGTGCGGCGTTTTTTTAAGGCTTCAATTAAACTGCAATTTTCATTTTTTCTTTTTGGGTCTTTCACCCTGCGTTCTCCTGATGTATATCCCGAGCTTACATTAGGGGATAAAATGATATATGGTTCTGTAAGTCAAGTTCAA
>CAZKYQ010000015.1:0-25906 GCA_964556975.1 uncultured Ignavibacteria bacterium | reverse complement strand
AAGTTGTTGAATGATGTCGCGGCTCTCCAGACAAAGCTTTCAGAAATTTGGCGTCCGTTCAGATTCGTATAAACCGGGATATCGATCTCAAATTGAAGCCCAAGCGATCTTGCCGGCCTGAATTCTATGCCGGGCGAGAGAAAGCCCCAATTTCCTCCTGAATCGCGGTACGCCCCGCCGCCATACGAATCATTAGGGGGGCCGTCGTATGAGTCTCTTCCGGCAAAACGGTTTCTAAAGCCTAACATGGGATTAAGGCGCGACATAAGATCGGTGTAAATAATTTTTCCGCCAATGACCACATCCTTTCCGAACCTGTATCCTCTGTCGTTTTTTGTCGGATATCTGAAAACGCTGTTTAAGTGGACCAAAAATCGGTTTACGAGTTGATTATAGTAAGCCACCGCGATGAAATCGAACGCGCCTGAGCCGACCTGCTGGCTTGACGATAACGTGCCAAAAAAATCTCTATCGGCATATTGCCCAGTTGGGACTTTCAATCCCAATCCGATGGCGAGTTCCGGTTCTTTTGGCGATATGGGAGCAGTCAATTTGAATTTCGCAAGGCCCAGAATATCGCCTACTCCGGATGTTTTTCTAACAACTCTATTATCAAGAAATGAAAGATTCGCCCACTTGAACGGGACAATCACAATTCCGGTGAGCCGCTCCGTAAAACCATAGGAGATCGACGCGCTGATAACCTGAGTTGTATTTGAGCGGTCAAGCGGATCACCTACGCTTGTGTTTCCCAGAACAGTTTTATCCAGCAGGGAGTTTTCGTACGATAACCGAAAATCGTACTGGCCTTTTAATAGCGGCCTTTGCTCTATACCGCCAACCGGCAGAGCCACCCGGCCGCAACATGATTGCGCATAAGCGAAATTTGCCATCATCACAAGGGTCGCGACGAAGAAAAATGCTGATTTAAATTTTGTGCTAATCATGGTATCACGACAATGCTTGTAGATCGCGTGTTTGTCGCGCCTTCCGAATCAGAGACAACTACCCAGACGGAAAGCGCCGTGGGGCAGCACCCGGGATCGGGGGCGGTCCAGATCACGCTTGATCCCGCTTCCTCAAAAATCCCGCCGGGCCCGCCCCAGCTATAAATCAGAGCATTATCATCGCCGTCGGGATCTATCGCGCCAACAGTAATTTGCGTCTGTCCAAGCGCCGGTATAATATCAGGGCTGGAATTGATAAAATTAATTATCGGAGCGCGGTTGTCTGATCCAGCGTCTATGACTTCGATATCGATTGTACCGTTTACTCTTCCCAGGCGATCATCCTCAATAAAAACCGAGACTATATATATGCCCATGTTTTCAGGAGCGTTCCAGACAGCAGTCGGACCATTGCCAGTAATGCCGCCGCCGGAAGCGTTCCACCCGAAAAAAAGGATATCGCCCTCCGGATCGATTGCCTCTACAACAATACTTGTAATACTGCCTATGCCTACCGAGTTCGGGGTGGCTGTTAACGAAACAATTTCAGGAGGGCTATTGACGGATAGATCCTCGGATGTACTCGCCGAATTATCTCCACATCCTACAATAAAGACAGCGTGAGCCAATATTGCCATCAGGAATATTAACATTTTTTGTTGATATTTCATTTAAAACCCCCGCGCTTATCGCAATTCAACCTTATCAACAATAATTACCAATTGTTTTAATTTAAAACCCGAAATTTCTTCAAAATGTTTTCATTAAGTGAATAAAAATGATTTAAGGCTTTTTTTCGGGAATCACAAAGGCTGTCCCATAAGTCGATTATTGGCTGATTTGCCAGGCATATTCAGTTTTTCTGTTTTGCCTTCGATGAAAAAGCATGCCACCCATCGCAAACGCGGGGGGGTATTCATAATGACGCAACCAGAGTTTGTAAACACCCTGACGGCCCTTTCGAGCCGTTTATAAATGATTATTTATTAACATCTTACAGTCGACCGACCGTATGATTAGCCTCAGGTAAACCCGCTATTTCCACCACAGGAAGCGGGTGGATTAGTTGAAATGCCCTGGCTTGCGAACTTCGAAAGGAGTTTTTCCGAGTTTGCGGACCCGCATTTTTCGCACTTTACCTGATTATCTTCATTGTACGCCAAGACTTCAAATTTAGTCCCGCAATCATGGCATTTATACTCATAAATCGGCATTTTACCTCCACGAAAATAAAAAACCAACAGCCGCAAAATACGGTATGGCGACAGATTGATTACAAATAATCGTACATTGTGAACCGGCCAGACCCGCCAGATATGACGCGAAATATCCGGCAATTCCGCCAAGCGCAATACCTATCATGCCCTTGCGCAAAAGGTTTGTTTTTTTTGATTTTTTGCCGTTAGATTGCTTCATCTACAATTGACCTCACAATTGTATCGACTTCATCGGCCAAAGCCTTAAGCTCAGGTTGTTCAAAGAATTCGCTTATCATGGCCGGTCTCATGGCCGAAACAACCGTCTCGCCATTTTCGGTGTAAACGTTTATCTTACAAGGCATAAAAAGCCCAACATCGTGGTTTACGCCTAATGCTTTGTGGGCGAATTTAGCATTGCAAATTTCCACAATCTTCATCGGCTCGCGCTCCAGCCCCTTTTCAGCCAGCGTGGCTTGTACGTCGTGAACATGCAAAACCCTGAATTGCTTTGAGGCCGTTAATTCCTCAATTTTCGCGACTGTTTCGTCAAATTTCTTTGACGTCTTTTTCTTGTATCCAAGTTCCATTACTTCACCTCCAAATCCACATAACGTTGCAAAGATAATAAAAGTTTCAAAATTGCAAACAAAAAAATCAATGGTCATGCCAAAAGTTTTAATGACGATAACCGCGTAAAGAAAAATGACAGATATTCAATTTTTAAAACAATCTGAGGATTTCGGGAAATTTTATCCTGAAAATTACGCGATTTTAGCCGAAAACTTTCGGGAAAAAACGTATCCGGTTGGTACGGTGATGTTTAGGGAGGGCCGGGCTTGCGGTTCTCTAATCATTATCAAGTCCGGTTCTGTGGATATTGTAAAAAATGGCCGCTATCCGAACTCGCAGGCATATCTGGGAAACAAATCATCAGGCGAGGTTCTTTGCAATCTGTCTCTTTTCAATGACGAATTATATCCGGGGGATATCATAGCGAAACAAGATGTTTCAATAATTGTTCTTTCAAGAGAAAGATTTAAAGAAATTTTGAAACACAATCCGGTTTTGGGGCAGCAGTTAATTTTTATTCTATTTTCCAAACAACATGAGTCAGACCTTAAAAAGATTTCCGATTTGAAAAATCTTGATACACATTATGGCGTGAAAAAAGAATGCTGTAAAAATCGCGGCGATTTAGAATATGAGAGGCTGGCGATACGAGGAGATTTCGCTGAAGAAATTTCGCACGAAATGAACAATTATCTTTCGGTTTTGACCGGGAATCTCGAACTTATGAAATTGGATCTTGAAGTGAATATGTATGACTCGCTTGGGGGAAAAATAGATTCAATAGATAAGGGACTTACGAGAATAATAACATTTGTTAATGCCTTATCCCGAGTACCGAGGCCCCAAATGAAATTTGAAAAAATAGATCTTGGGAATTTTATAATAGAAGAAATAAATTGCTTCGGATCAAAGGCCGCCTTTAATCGCATAAATCTTATCACTCAATTTGAAATAGGCCTACCGCGTATCGAAATTGATCCGGGGCAGTTTCGCCAGATGTTAAATGTAATTTTAAGCAATTCGGCTTACGCTCTTATTAATAACCTGGAAGGCAATTGTGAAATATGCTTGGATTTAAAATATTCCAACAAAGAAGAAAAAGTGATATTGTCGATAACCGATAATGGCTGTGGAATGACGGCTGAAAATTATAAAAATTCGTTTAACAGGCACTTCACGCCAAATGAAACGGGTCATGGTTTCGGGCTTTTGGCTGTGAAAAAAATCATAAAAAACCATAACGGCAAAATCTCAGCATCACCGGCTCCCGATGGCGGGACCATCGTGGAAATAAAAATTCCCATACGCCAACAACCGAGCCCAACTCGCCCAAAGCCTGTTCTTGTATAGTTTTATTTAGGCTGATTCGCGCAAAATAATGATTTTGTTTGAACTTGCGATCCGCTTGGGCGGGTTATGATCTTGATTCGATATTCAAACAATGGAAGGGCATATCGCCCCTCCATTACATCGGCTTCACTATAACGGCTGTCCCAAACCGGCTTGTTTCAGAGCTTCAATATCAACACCGTTATTGGTACAACAAGATGCCAATTTGCCATCTATGGCCACGGCAGGAACGGATTTAACGCCGTATTCTTTTGCCTTATCGCGGCATACATTAGTTTCACATCCCTTATTCAGGTCATGTACAATAACATCACAACTTGGACAAGCGGCATCCTGGACCTGCTTGACTGTCTCTTCACACACCGGGCAGCCGGCAGTAAAGACTTCGATTTTTCTTTTTTGAGACATTTTTTAATCTCCTTTCTGTTACGGTTAATTTATTTTACAATTCGGACATTCGGAAATTGTTTCACTCTGGCTTGTAGAACTACCGCGCTTTTTAGGAATATTATTCCAAATAGACGCCATAATCAGAAGAATAGCGCCGGAGTAAAAAACATAATCGGATAACGCGTACTGTTTTCCCGCGATAATAATTACAGCGCTTAAAAGGCCCATCCAAAATGGTAAATAACCTCTTCTTGTCTTTGCTTTGTAGGCTAAGCTGAATAGCGAAATACTCAAGAGTATTCCGATAAACAGATAAAAGTACGGGCCGGTCATCAGGAATCCCAGTCCAAGAGACGACAGTATTCCCGCGTAAATTGGCCAGCATGCCGGACAGGAGGCATTCGGAAGAAGTGCGGCTCCGATCCCGGGCAAAGCTGTTAATATTCTTTTTATCATTTTTTAATCCACCTGAGCTTTTGCCAAGCTCATTCTTATTAGTTCTTTAGAAGGAAAACCCTCCATCATATCACCGTTTTTGTAGCGACGGCAACGCATGGAATATTCCGTTGCCCCATCTTCTGTAATTTCAAGGTCTTTGTTATTTATTCTAATTGAAGGCGAACCAAGAAAGCGGTGTTTAATAACATCCTCCGACTTTTCGATATTGATGATCTCGATTTCATCTTTTATACCGGCTTCAGAAAGAACCTCTTTCAAATTAGTTAAAGCTGTTTCATGATTGGGACAGCCATCAAAATGTAGTAATTCTAATTTCATTTTATTTTACTCCTTTAGAAAGCGATTCAATGATTGGACAGTTTTTTATAGTTTTGGCTCGTTGGCATTCAGTTACAAGCTTTGTTAATGCCGTCTTCAGCTTCTTGAGATGTTTCATTTGATTGCTGATATGATCTAATTTGCTCTCCGCGATTTGTCTGACATCGCTGCATTTATAGATATCGCCATCAGCTATCGCCAGAAGCTCTTTAATTTCAGATAGCGCGAAACCCAGTTCTTTGGCATTTTTTATAAAAACAAGGCGGTCAAAATCCTTTTGCGAATATTGCCTGTACCCGCCATCAGTCCTAATGGGGTCAAACAGCAAGCCCTTTTTCTCATAGAATCTTATTGTCTCTTTATTCACTCCGGCTTTATTGGCTAATTCACTTGTTCTGAAAACGTGTCTGTTCATCTTTTTCTCCATTTCTATACTATTAAACACCTTGTATCATACTACAGGGTTTCAAGAAATTTCGCAAATGTCATATTTTTTGTTGGAAAACTGTTAGAAAATCCTGCTATTGAAAGAAACCTTACGCAAAAACCCTCTGAAATCATTGATATTCAAGGACTTCGGCTGGGCGACAGGTAGAGTAAATAAACCTGCGCCCTTTAAATCATGAGCCCAACTCGCCCAAAGCCTGTTCTTGTATAGCAATTATTAAGTCGATTCCCACAAAAAATAATGATTTTGCCGGCAGGCGGTCAGCATTTCATCTTTTCTGATAATCTTGTTGATATTAATTGTTCAACAGGTTACATTGCTACTATGAATAAGTGTTGTATAATATCATGATCGGGAGAGTAATAATGATTGAATTAAATCCAATCGGGATTATCCACACACCCTTCACCAAGCCCGAAGGCATGCCCATTCAGCCTGCAGGCGCCACCGGCATACGAGGCACAATCGAGCTGTTGGAAGAATACCGCGCGGGCCTGAAAGATCTCGACGGATTCTCCCATATCATTTTACTCTATCATTTTCACCGGAGCCACGGATTCAAGCTCAATGTTGTCCCCTTTTTGGATTCAGAACCGCGAGGACTATTTGCCACCCGTGCGCCCAGGCGTCCGAATCCGGTCGGGATTTCCGTTGTCCAATTGGATAATATCGAAAATGGGGTTTTGCATATCCAAAACATTGACATTCTGGACGGTACACCATTGCTTGATATCAAGCCCTACGTGCCGGAATTTGACAGTGCAACAAACATTCGGACTGGATGGCTTGAGCAAGCAGGGAAAAACGTATCAAGCCATAAATCGGATGATCGATTCAAATAAAACCGCAAACAAAGCGTTTCAGCGGACGCCGAAAAGGGGCAGCGCTGAGCCCTGACGCTGGGCGGCTCAAAACAAGTTTTTTATAGCTCTATTTAGCAGATTATTAAAAAACATAATGATTCTGTTTGAACGCTTTTTTCTTTGATTGTATTATCTTCGTATGAGAGCAAAGGGTAAATCAATTGACAATACTGGGGAAGAGAAATGAAATCTCACACTTATTACCATTGGTTCAAAACCGAAAAGAAGCGAGAATTTATCAGGATAACCGATCTTGTGGACGAGCAGGTTATAGAATCAGGGGTCAGCGAGGGGTTCTGCCTGGTCTCGGCCATGCATATTACCGCCGGAGTATATGTTAATGACGCCGAATCGGGATTAATCGCCGATATAGAAGATTGGCTTCAGGAGCTCGCCCCGGAGGGGCCTGATTATCGCCATCACCGAACCGGAGAGACCAACGGCGATGCTCATCTTAAAAACCTGTTAATCGGAAAAGATGTGACATTGCCCGTAACCAAAGGCAGGCTCGATCTGGGGCCGTGGCAACAGGTCTATTACGCCGAATTCGACGGAATGCGAAAAAAGAGAATAATTATAAAGATCATTGGAGAATAAAACCTATCACAATACTTTTTTTTAAGGAGTGAAAATGCGTTATTTTATAGTTCTATTAGTTTTAGCTTCAATCACATTTACTAATCAGGCAAACGCCGAATATCCGTTGGGTTTTTCCCCTATCGTTAATGAGATTTCTTTTTACCAGAATAGTACCGATGACGGGGACAATATGGGCCAGACCCTGCAATTTGTGCTAATAAATTCGATTGATATCGGTACCGCGCTGAATATAGAATTTACAGCCGATATCAACCGCGATATGGTTCCGGATAAGGACTATGATTATTACCTGGAATTCGGCCTCGTGAAACCGGTATGGAAAAAAGTCTCTGTGAATTACCAGCGAATCCATGGCACATTTATAGATAAGCCTGTCAATCAGTTTGGATTTAGATATAGTTTTTAATAAGAAAATCATTATTACTTTTTGCGATACCGCTCGTTGTTTGCTGTTCGGAGCGACGGATGGCGTGCTATTCCGACGCAGACGGATAAGACCGTAGCCGGGGTCTTGTCCATACGGATCCATTAGGAAAAAGACCCCGGAGCAATGCGTTTGAATATTGCGGACAAACTCCGGGGTCCCTGGGGGACCCCGGCTACAAAAAGAATTATGATATAAACAATGAATGTTATTTTTAAATCAGATCAATTTAAAGGAGACAATACATGAGCAGACAGGAATGGGTAAAAGGGCTTCTTAAGTCTATTGATGAAATGGATGCCGAAAAGTTTTGCGGTTATCTGACAGAAAACGCAAGCTTCAAATTTGGGAACGCCGACGCTGTTATAGGCCGCAAAAATATAAAAGATGCGGTCGCCGGATTCTTCACTACCATAAACGGCATGAAACATACGATATCCGATATTGTTGAAAGCGGGCAGTCCCTGGTTTGCCGCGGAGATGTTACATACGCAAAGAAAGACGGCAGCGAGGTTTCTGTTCCGTTTGTCAATTTCTTCAAAATGGACGGCGATTTGGTCAGCGACTATCAGATTTATATCGATATCTCGCCGTTGTTTGCAAATTAAACTCGGTAGTCAAAATTAGTTACTCGGTCGGGTCGTGAGCGAAGCGGAGACCTGACCGTTTACTGTCATGTGAGGCCACATGACAGCACAATTGCTTTTATTTATTGATAAACGCCGTTATAAAACAATATATTCGGGTTTAATATGCGCAGAGAAACGAGAATTCTTCAAAAAAGGTTCGGTTGCCGGGGAGTTGTCGCCGGTAAAGAAGTCATTATTTTCAGCTCAAATGATTATCTGGGGCTTTCGGGGCACCCGGATGTAATCAGCGCGGCGTTACAAGCCGCGAAGACTTTGGGGATCGGAACGGGCGGGGCGCCGGGGACAACAGGGACCACAGTAGTTCATAAACAGCTTGAAGCCGCGCTGGCGAAATTTGTGTCTCGCGATAAAGTTGTCTTGTTTCCATCCGGTTATCAGGCTAATATTGCCATTCATCAGGCGTTAGCGTCCGATAAGGTGGTTTTCCATCTTGACAAAAGACATCACCCCTCGGCGGTCGATGGCGCGCGGCTGGGCGAAGGAGCCGAGATTATATTCTTTGATCACAATAATTTAACCGGCTTGGAAAACGGTCTGAAATCCAATATTGATAAAACAAACATCGTTAGTATTCCATCGGTATTTACAATTGACGGCGATATTGCCCGCCTTGATCTGATTGCGAAATTAAAAGAGGATTACAGGTTTATTCTTATATTAGATGAAGCTCACGCGACCGGCGTTCTTGGAGATACCGGCAGGGGTCTTGAGGAGCATTTCAATCTGCATGGGACCGCGGAATTTATTATGGGATCGTTCTCGAAGGCGCTTGGTTCACAGGGCGGGTTTTTAGCCTACAACAAAGCCGTTGAACCGTACCTGACCGCGAATTTCAGGCAATTCGAATATTCAACCTCACTTTCGGCTGTTTCGGCGGCGGCGGTATTGAAAATTATTGAGATAATAGGCCATGAGCCGGGATTATTGGCAAATTTACGCAAGGCAAAGGAAAAAATAATTGAACAATGCCTGGAAAATGATCTGGATCTGATATCCTTTGAGAGCATGATTTTATTGCTTCCCTGTGAAAATTCCGTTGAAGCGGCAACGGGCCTGCTTGAAGACGGATTTTTTCTGGTTCCTGTAAAGGCTATCGTTAATAATCGCAGATGCGAATGTTTGAGAATAACCCCAATGGCTCTTCATAAGGAAGAGGATATTGCCTTATTGGCCAAAGCGTTGAAAAAACATGTACGCCGGGCATAATCGAACATAAATTACATTTTTTGGAAAAAACTTAAAAAAAATTGGCTCCATTTCAGCTATAAATGAGTATAATTGTTTATGCCAGCGCAAGAATCAAATCGCGAAGATTACCGCAAATACTTAAATCCTGAAACCGTCAGCAGGCTTTCATCCATCGAACTCAAAGCCAGGCTTTTAGTTGAGGGATTCATAGTCGGCCTTCACCGCTCCCCTTATCATGGCTTTTCGGTTGAATTCGCGGAGCACAGGCAGTATATGCCGGGCGATGATTTCAAGCATATTGATTGGAAAGTCTTCGGGAAATCGGACCGTTACTTTATAAAACAGTTTGAGGAAGAAACAAACCTCAAGGCATATATACTATTGGACGCGTCAAATTCAATGGGCTTTAAGTCAAATGGAATTTCAAAGCTCGAATACGGATCATATCTGGCGGCATCATTATCATATCTTATGCTGAAACAACAAGATGCGCCTGGTTTGCTTGTTTACGACGAGAAAATCCGGTCATATATTCCGCCAAAAGGCGCGCGTTCTCATATTACGCCGATTTTAAAACAATTAGACGCCACTATCCCGTCTAACAAAACAGACGCTTCGGTCGCGTTTCATGAATTAGCTGACCGCATCAAACGCCGGGGATTGATAATTGTGATCTCGGATCTGCTTGATGATCCTGATAAGATGTTGCTGGGGTTAAAGCATTTCCGCCATCGTCAGCACGAGGTAATCGTTTTTCAGATACTTGACCCCTATGAACGAAATTTCGCTTACAAAGCCGAGGCCAGGTTTAAGGATTTGGAAACCGGCCGCGAACTTTTGACAGATCCCTGGCAGATAAGAAAAGATTATATTTCGCGGCTCGATAAATACCTTGATAAGATTTCAAAAGCGTGCAGTGATTCCCATATTGATTATCATTTACTGGATACTTCGGTGCCTTTTGATAAAGCGTTATTTGGCTATCTGGCAAAAAGATCAAAATTGGGTTGACATGAAAGTTTTTTACAATATATTAAAGAGTGAAAGAAATTCTTCCGAATAACTGGTTAAAGGGTGAAATTAATTCTAAGGACGTAATTTATGAAAAAAAGACTCGTGTTTGTCGCAATTCTATTAGGGTTTGCCTCTCTGGCTTTCGCCGATCCTAAAATTCTTGTTCCAGAGCAATCTTGGGATTTCGGGCATATTCCCCAGCAAAGTACCATCAGCCATGCCTATTGGGTGAAAAATGTTGGAACGGATACTTTAAAAATTATAAAAGTAAAGCCTGGCTGAGGATGCACCAGCGCGCCGATTAAGAATAAAGTCTTGGCGCCGGGCGAATCCACGGTCGTGGAACTGATTTTTAAATCAAAAAGCTATAAAACAAAAATGAAAAAATACGCTACGATATATTCGAACGATCCTGACAAGCCAACCGTTAAGATACACTTAGCGACTGTTGTAGATCCCATGCCGGACACTAATTTAGCATTTACATTTGCACCGTCAAAGACCTCGCTTTCCAAAGAAAGCAAAAAGAGCAAAATAGTAATTGAAAATAACGGAGACTCAAAAATTTATATCGAAAGCCTTAGTCCGCAGATTGATGGACTGGCTTTTAAAATCAAAGGCAACAAAGTAAAGCCGGGCAAAAAATCCGAGATCAGGTTCGAATGGAAAGGCGAGTTCGAAAAAGAAAATATTGAGCGGTCAATGACTTTTCTTGCCTATGGCGACGGAGTTGATTCAACGAGGTTTACTTTGCCGGTATTGGTTAAGGGTACAAATCCTACCCCTCCAAGAGTTGCCAAATCGAGAAAAGGAAGTACAAAGGCGAGGAGCAGGAAAAAATCTGCCGTAAGAAAACCTACAACAGGTACTAAAGCATCCTCATCAAAGACAGAAATGGTAAAAACGAAGCCGTCCTCTATTGAAAAACAAACTTTGGAAACAAAGAAAGTAACTGACGATAAGAGCGCGACAGACTTAAAAGAAAAAGCCACATTAGGAAAAGAAGCCGAAACCGCCAAAAAGACAACGACGGAATCCAAGGACAATCAATAACTGTTGAACAAAATGATAATTCAACCGCGGTACTTATTGTATCGCGGTTTTTTAATTCTCGGAATAGACATGAATGTTTTTGTTCGATAAATTATTTTTTAAGGTTGCATGGATTAAAAAGGATCGATTAATTGGATCATTATCAATAAAGTAGTTGTTTAGTCTTAGAAATAGAGCGGCGATATGACTGTCGATTGGATTAATTATTTGGGAGAAGATAAATGAATTTTGAATTAACGGAAGACCATAAATCTATTATTAATCTTTGCCGCGATTTTGGCAAGAAAAACATCGCTCCATTCATTCAGGAAAATGATCGCCAACAGAAATTCGACAAATCCAACCTTGAAAAAATGGCGGAATTGGATATTCTTGGTCTATGCATCCCCGAAAAATACGGCGGGGCGGGCATGGATTATATCTCGCTTGGCCTGGCCTGTGAGGAACTGGAGCGTTTCGATACATCCGCGCGGATTGTCTTGTCGGTTCATATAGGGTTAAATTCTCTGACCTTGCTAACATTAGGAAGCGAATATCAAAAAGAGAAATATCTTGTGCCGCAGACAAAAGGCGAGAAGATCGGGACGTTCGGGCTTACCGAACCGAACGCCGGTTCGGATGTTGTTGGCCTTCAAACTACGGCGGTTAAAAAAGACGATAAGTATTTACTCAACGGTGAGAAAATGTGGATCAGCCTTGCCGACATAGCGGACAATTTTTTGGTTTTTGCGTGGACAGATCTTGATAAAAAGAAAAAAAGGGACCATTCCGGAATCTCCGCGTTTATTGTTGAAAGGTCATTTCCCGGCGTTACCACAGGAACGATACACGGCAAGCTTGGCGTCCGAGCGGCCAATACCGGATGGATTTCCATGCAGGATGTCGAGGTGCCCGCTGAAAATCTGGTCGGTAAAGAAGGCGGAGGATTTGCCATAGCAATGTTTAGCCTTGAACAGGGACGATACACGGTCGCGGCGGGGGCAACCGGTTTGATCAGGGCATGTCTGGACGCGTCCGTGAAATATGCCCGGACCAGAGAATCTTTTTCAAAGCCTATTTCCGAACATCAACTTGTAAAAGAGATGATTGCCAATATGTCCGCCGGATATGATTACTCCCGATTGCTTTGGCTTAGAGCAGGTTGGATGAGAAATGCCGGCATACGGTCCACAAAAGAAACCGCGATGGCAAAATGGATCGCCTGCCAGGAAGCGGAAAAAGCGGCCTCCGACGCGGTTCAGGTACATGGCGCTTATGGGTTCTCTGATGAATATCCTGTTGAACGGTATTTTCGCAATTCCAAGGGCGCGTCTATATATGAAGGCACAAGGGAAATCCAGAAACTGATGCAGGGTGATTACGCTCTTGGCTTGAGAATCGATAAGCCGCGGAAGTTCGATCTTCCGGTGTGGCCGTTCAAGGACGATTTATAGAATTCAAAAACCCATTTGTAATTTTTAATATATAATTTCAATTTATCAAACTAATTATCCATCGGGAACATTTATGGCCTCGGCTTTGGTTAAGGTATCCGATGATGAGGGTGGCCGACAAAATCATTTTATTAGTGGGCGTATTTATATTTGTTTCTATTGGCCTTGTTTCCGTTGCAAATGGGGAAAATTCCTTTTCTTTTACATGCGATAGAATAGCTCAGGCCATGCCCTCTGACAGCGGGGCGTTTTTTTACGCTTACTTAAAAAATACAGGAAACCAAACTGATACATATACGATTGTCAAAATTGACAATGTTCCCGATAGCTGGTTCACGGTTTTTTGTGTTGATAGCTTATGCCTATGGGATTCTACCGATGTTACACTCGCGCCCGGCGATTCATCATCCGTAAGGCCAGAGGTTTTTCCAATGGGAAATTCTGGCAACGGTGAAACTATAATGCGAATAACGTCCCATAATAATCCCGCGGATATTAAAGAATTGCAATTCAGGATTGCAACCGGGTTTCAAACGCTCCTGATTAATATGGGAAGCGAGGAGAACCAGTATCGCTCTTATTTCGATAACGCCTTGTCTCAGGAAGGGTTTGATTATAATTACTGGGACATTAACTTTTCATCATTTCTGGATATCGACTTAATTAATTTTGAACGGCTGATAGCCTATTCCGGCGACCGGATGGCAGACATAATTTCCAATAATGAGATATCGGCTATAGAGGCGTTTTTTAATTCCGGCGGCGATTTGCTTGTAACGGGACAGGGATTTGCGTCTTCGCTCGAAGGCAATGCTTTTCTTGGAAACGGCCTTGGAGTTAATTATGTAACAACTTATAGCGGACTTTTAGACATTACAGGAATTGCCGGCGACCCGATTGGAGACGGATTTCAGTTTTCACTAACTGGAGGCGAAGGTGCTGGCAACCAAACCGAGCCCGACGTTATTCAACAAGCTGGAGGCACGGCGGCCTTTGAGTATAATAGCGGACAGATTGCAGGGATAAAAAAAGAGGGGAATGGATATAAGTCAGTATTTCTACCGTTCGGGTTGGAAGCTGTAAGCGAGACCATAACCCGCGGGCAGATAATCGCCGCGGCTTTTCAATGGTTTGGACAGGCAACATCAATTGACGATGATAATAAATCCTTAATGCCCGTATCCTTTGCCAGTCTTTCCAATTACCCAAATCCTTTTAATGCTAAAACTACAATAACCATTCAAGGCGAGATTAATCGTTACGATATGTCAACGGCAGTTATTGAGATATTTAATGTCAACGGTAGAAAGGTCGCCGAAATAAATGCTGATGGGAATAGTCGTAATATTATTTGGGAAGGGTCTAACGGTTCAGGCGAAGGGGTAGCAACAGGATTGTATTATTATAGATTAAAAACATCATCTTTAGAGTCTAAATTCCAAAAAATGATGCTATTAAAGTAACAGGCGGAGGCCACAGGTGAGATATATTTCAAAAGCACTAATTTTAGCATTAGCCGCTTTCTTTGCAGCCGGAAACGTTTCATTCGGGACTGATCATATTGACTGGATAAGCGAATGGGACCCGGCCATGTTTGCGGAGCTTCTGGATTGCGAATTCAGGAATGATACACTATTTGTAGCGGGAGTCAGCGGTTTTTCAATTGTAGATGTATCAAATATTGAGGAGCCGTACTTGTTAGGGCGATATACTCCGCCCGGCCACCCGTATGAACGGTATTATCATATCGCGGTTGGCGATGATGGATATGCCTATGGTTTCAGCCGCGAGGACGGTATTTCTGTTATTGAGTTCAACAATTTGATGCCGCCGCATCGAATAGAAGTTTATAATACCGGAAGCTTGTCTTTTGAGGATGGTTATATTGTTGGTAATGTTTTATATGTAACAGCACATGAAGACGGCCTTTTTACATTCGTAATAAATAACAACGGCGGACTTGTTTTTGTCAACCAGGACGATATTAGCCCTGTAAACGCCACAGCGATTGCCATAAAGGACAGCCTTGCGTTTATTGCGGACGGTGCGGGAGGCGTGCTTGTGATGGATATATCCGTTTTGGACAATCCCGCGTTTGTCTCACGGATTGCTACTTCATCTACCGCGCAGGACATTGGCTTTTATGGAAATTACGCGGCGGTGGCGGTTGGCGGTTTGGGAGTCGATATAATAGATTATTCAGATCCCTACAATCCCGTTTTTCTATCAAATATTATGGGCAGCGGTTCGGCGTTCAATTTGGCTGTGGAAAACAATTTAGTTTATGCCGCGCGGTGGGATGATATCGAGGTGATTGATATTTTCGACCCCTATAATCCTGTTCTGGCTGGCTGGGAGGATACGCGGACGCGCGCGATGGGATTAACCGTGAACGATTCCGTTATCTATGTGGCGGATTGGGCAAATGTTGAGACATTCAGGTTTGGCGCCGGAAATCAGCGGGATATTGATTTGGAGTTTACTCTGATAGATTTTGGCTCAGTTGAAACAGGGGTGACTGTAAATACAATATTCGAAATCCATAATACCGGAGGGACGATGCTAAACGTTACCGATTTTACAATTTACAATGGGAATTTCAATGTTACTCCCGGTTTCGCTCAAATACTACCTGATTCATCTTATGAATTTACGCTTTCATTTACCGCGCCGGACCAAAACTACATTTCAAGTTTTATAAGAATATTATCGGACGATCCCGATGAGCCGTCGATTAGGTTCAATCTTTTTGCTAATGGTTCACCGCGCCTTAGCATTGGAGATCCCGCGCCTGATTTTACGCTTGAGGATACCTATGGTGATTTCTATACGCTCTCGGACTACTATGGTAAAGTGGTGCTGTTGGCGTTTTTCGCTTCGTGGTGACCCGTATGCGGTCCGGAGTTTTCGGACATTGAAAACACCTTCTGGCAAGCCTATGATAGAGACCAGTTGATGGTGCTCGGGTTGAACCACGCGGAAAATATAAATATAGTCAGGACTTTCCGGGACCAGTTTGGCATAACCTTTCCAATACTCTTGGATGGCCAGCAATACGGCGTGTACAACCAGCCTGGCCAATCGCCGTTCCCACTTGATTATGTGATAGACAGAAACGGCAATGTCGCCTATTTCAATACGGAATATGATCCTGTCACAATGCTGGCGATTGTTGATTCATTAATCGATCCGGCGACTTTAATAGATGATGAAATATCAGAAAACAGGCTTCCCCGCGAATTCAAAATGCTGGGCAATTATCCCAACCCATTCAATTCAAGCACAATTATCAGCTTTGTCGCTCCGGCACAAGAGTTTGTAACAATTGAAGTTTTCGACCTTCTCGGAAGAAAAATCTCGAAGATATACGATGGTCTTATAGGACCCGGCGAAGTTTCAATAGGCTGGGATATATCAGCCGAGGATAAAAAGCTAAATTCCGGAATATATTTTTATAGGATAACCGCGGGCCAAAGGTCCGTATCGGGGAAAATGGTCTATTTGAAATAGCCTTGTTTCGCCGCTTTAATACAGGCTCAGGTCCGCCGGAAGATAACGCGATAAATCCGAATATGCTTTTGTTGATAGTAATACAGACATTTCGAAAATTCTGAAACCGTGTGATTTCAGCCTTTGAAAGGCGGCCGAATTTGTCCCCCCGATATTGATTATAATCTTTTTGCTTTTGGATAAAACAGCTTGTCTGATTGATTCGGACAGAATATCCGGAATGTACTTCGGATATGGCGAACCGGCGGGGCCGATAAAATAGTTATTTATAATAATCGAAAAGCCGACCCATCGCGATTTGTTATAAAAATTCAGGATTTTACAATCGGGGCTTTTGGCGTAAAAGCGAAGGTCTGCGAGACGGGGATAGCCTCGTATCTTTTTTTCCAGCCTGTTTATTCTTAGAATGGATTTATTTGAGGCCTCTTCGATGGCTTTGAGTCCGGTTGGACGGACTCTATATGTTTTTTTGATTTTCTTTTCCATGACGAGGATTGGGTATAGCGGCATTATGTTAGATGACGAATAAAGCGCCAGAGCGGTTTCGTTATAGGGGAATGTGCATAGCGAATATGAGTCCGCTTTTCCGGCGCCGTATTTCATACATCTTTTAAGCAGCTCCCGGCCTATGCCTTTGACCTGCGATTTAGGGTCGACAAAAAGATCGGCAAGGTACCATTGTTTTCCCCGCATTAGAGCAAGGCCGAACCCGACCATCCTTTTGCCGTTATAGGCGGCCCAGCATCCTTTAAAATCGCTATCGTAGAGATGTAAAAAGGACGGCGGTACTTCGGTGATCTTCTTGTCATAGGTAGGCCTGTTAGTTTTTTTTTGAAGGTCGTTATATGAATTGCGAATAAGTTTCATTGCGGTTAGGAGCTCCTCTTGCCGCGGACGTTTGTAGGTTATCTTTGCCATCGCATCTCCCTATGAAAAAACATGGGGAGAGTTTAATTTATTTCTTGGTTTGGCGCAACAATAAATTCTATCCCTCAGGATGGATGTCCGCCGCGGCGGACGACATCCTGAGGCAACGTGGCGTCAGAAGTTACTTCTGACGCTTTCTCGGCGAATGTCGGAAGTAACTTTTCTACGGATCCGCAGGACCGACATCAGGACGTTTATCCCCCTACACCTTGCTTACATGCTTATCCGCCTACGATGGAAAAGCATGCCACCCATCGCCGCCACGTGGATTCCCGATTGGAGATTTCGGGAATGACAAGATCAAGCAGGCCGGGTTTAAGGGCAGCCATAGAGGAGAAAAACCCGACATATAGCCAATAATAAAACAACTTATTTAATGAAACTATTATCGAGTATATTGTGTATTATAAAGAGTGAAAATTTCGAACTTAAATCTTTGTCTTTATCACAGTAATTAAGGAGAAGCGGATGAAGAAAATTGTATCTGGGGCCGTATTATTATCCATGGCCGTTGCCATTGTGGTACTATTTAGCGCGGGGTTTGCCTCGGCAGAGGTCAAACAAATACCTCAACGTTCCGAAATCGACAGCAAATACAAATGGAACCTCGAGGACATTTATGCCGATACTGTCGCCTGGCAGGCTGATTTTGATAAACTTCAATCGCAAATGAGCGGTTTGGAAAAATATAAGGGGAATTTAGGCGAATCGGCGGATAACCTTTTAAAATGCCTTTCCCTGCAGGACAGCCTGAATATTATTCTGGGCCGCCTCTATGTCTACGCATTTATGAAACAGGACGAGGACACCAGAATTTCCGAGTATCAACAATTAGGCGGAAAAATCGCCGGACTGAATTCTCAATTTGGCAGTATTGAATCTTTCATCAATCCTGAAATTCTTGAAATGCCCAGCGATAAATTAATTGGTTTTGTGAATTCTGATAAAAAACTGGAACCTTACAGATTTTATATTGAGGATTTGATCCGTTCAAAAAAGCATATTCTTTCGCCGGGGGAAGAACGTGTCTTAGCTCTGGCGGGCAGCGCAACCGATGCTTCCAGGAATATTTTTCGAATGATGTACAACGCAGACGTTAAATTCCCGGCTATAACGGATGAAAATGGCGAGGAAATTCAGCTTACCAGAGAGCGTTTTTATGAAATTATGAAATCTCCCGACAGGGACGTTCGCCGTACGGCGCACCAAAAATACAACGAAGCCTATAACGCTTATTTCAATTCATTCGGGGCCATTTTAGCCTCAACTGTCAACAAAAACCGGTTTTACGCGCAGGCGAGGCATTATAATTCAGCGGTGGAGCTGTCGCTGGACGGCGACAATATTCCGGTATCGGTCCTAACCAACCTGATAGCTGCCGTTAACGCCAACCTTGCGCCGCTTCATAAGTGGACGTCTATTCGCAAACGAATCATGGGGCTTGATGAGGTCCACGGATATGACACGTCGGTTCCTCTTGTTCCGGAGGCGAAGGAGAAAATCACATACGACGAAGCTAATAAAATGCTTGCAAAAGGGCTCAAGCCTCTCGGCAAAAACTATATTAAAAACCTGAAGATGGGTTTGAGTTCCGGCTGGGTTGATGTTTATGAAACCGAAGGGAAACGTTCCGGCGGCTACCAGTGGGGCTCATATTCCACCCATCCGTACGTGCTGATGAATTACAATGATAACATCGAAAGCATGTTCACGCTTGCGCATGAGATGGGGCATGGTTTGCACAGCTTCAATTCAAGGAAAACTCAGCCTTACAGAAACGCCGGTTACGCGACTTTTGTAGCCGAAGTTGCCTCTACAACGAATGAGGCTATTCTGATAAAGTATATGCTCGATCATACAAAGGATAAAAAGAAAAAGATGTATCTTTTGAATTACTACATTGAGCAAATAATCGGCACTTTCTATTTCCAGACCCTTCTTTCTGAATTTGAGATGAGCATTTATGATGTCGTTGAAAATGGCGGCGCGCTATCGTCGGAATCTATGAAGAAGATTTATAGCGATCTTATTCAGAAATATTGGGGCCCCGAATATGTTATCGATGAGTGGGGCGGATGGGGCGGAATTCGTGTGCCTCATTTTACGACCAATCGCAGTTTTTATGTTTTCCAGTACGCGACCAGTTACGCGGCGGCACAGGCAATTTCCAAGAAAATTATCGCGGGCGATAAAAAGACCAGAGATCTGTATCTCAATTTCCTCAAATCAGGAGGCAGCGACTATCCCGTACAGCTCTTGAAAAATATCGGAGTTGATATGACAACGCCCCAGCCGGTCAATGACGCCATCGCGGTTTTTTCAGATCTGGTTGACCAGATGGAAAAACTTCTCGACGAGGATTAAATATAAAAAACATTGCTTAAGGGCGGGCCTTTTTCGAGGCTCGCTTTTTTATTTGGAGCACAATAAAAAGAGGCGCGTTACCGCGCCCCTAATTGGTGGCCGCTAAGATCGTCCGGCATATACCGGACTTTCTTTAAGGTTCAATAATCTCGTCCTCAATTGTTACATCAAAGACTGTCTCGGCTAAGACATTATTCTCTTCGTCCTCGTCATAAATGCGAGGCGTTAGCTGTTCCGGCGAAACTATTTGCTCCTTTCCGTTAAATGTGAAAATTCCATTGTTACAAGTGGCCACCAGAACTCCTTTTTCCGACCTGCATAGTCCCGCTATCTGCATGCCCTCGAATCCGTCGACGGCTTTGAGCGTATCGCCCGCGAATCGAAGCAAGCCGTCAATAGAGCCGATATAAGTCGCGGCGGGCGTTGTCATAATGCATGTTACATCGTAATATTCGGATGAATCGGCAACAAACATCTGGGCCCATTTCCCGCCGTCGTAACGGAAGATCGCCTCTTCGGTTCCCACCCACAGAAACGGGTATGTGTATTCGAGGGCTTGAACATACTGGAACATCGAAGTGTCCCGTTCCAAAAACCTCTCCTGCCAATTCTGCCCGTCGAAATGATACAAACCGCTGCCGTAGGAGCCGACCCAGAGTCCCGTCCGGCCTTCCGCGAGGGCCGTTACGACCATGTCGCCCTTAAGCAGAGTATCAAACGGGCAGCTTTCGAAATAGTCTATGTCGTCGCAGTGATACCATAGTCCGGTATCGGTGCCGACCAACAAGCCTTCGCCGAAACCGATCATGTCATAGACCTGTGAGCCGAGTTCCATTTCTTCCATGGTTGCAGCGTAATTATTATCGAGCTTATAGAGGCGGTCCGCGCCAATATAACGGCTATCATCGAAAGGTAGAATTACGTTCAGATGTGTTATTGCCGTTTTTCTTTCGACCGGATCTTCATCGCTGTTCAGCGATGGCAAAACGAAAATGCCGTTGTTTGTGCCTACTATCAGACGGCCTTCATCCATCAGGACATTTGTTATTTGCGGCAGAGCTTCTCTTTCCTGCGGCACATCGCTGTTAAAGGCCGCGGTTTCCGGCACCGCGAAAACGTCTGCCATGGCAGTGCTTTCCACAACGCTGGGTTTCTTTTTCAGGCCCACCATGATAACCACGCAAAATCCGATGATGGATATGGTGATGATGGCTGCCAGTGATCCTTGATTTCTCATTCTTTCTCCTTTGTTAGGTTTTTGGTTTTCAAATTCGATAGTTATAAGAACAAAGAACGTGCCAAGATGATAAGTAGTGGTTATATAGCAGGTTAACGATTCAAAGCGGATCCCGGCGCTGTGTCAATATTATCGAAGCGGCTATTTTTTGACACAGGTTTATATCTACAAACAAAAAAGCCCGCCGGGTATGGCGAGCTTAATTTTCTCTATTCGGATAAAACCTATTTCGTAACTTTTCCGGCCTTAAGGCAACTCGTACAGACCCTCAATTTTTGGGGCTTGCCCTCGACTTTAGCATGGACAGTCTGCAGATTTATATTGAAACGCCTCTTAGAAGTATTATGGGCGTGACTGACATTATTACCGCTACCAGGTTTTTTTCCGCATATTTCACAAATTTGAGCCATCAATATCCTCCGAAATTTCTCACAATATATGTTTTTTTGAAAATATGGCAAGTATTTTAATAACCCTATTTTCATACTAATTTTCGACCTCAATACGGCTTGACTTTAAATTTAGGCTACTTTAAGTTCTAATCATGTCTAATAATCCAGATTCCAAATTCGTCTCAAAAGGCCCGCAAGGTCTGGATTATCTGTTTTCGGATGTTCAGTACCTGAAAGGAGTTGGCCCCAAAAAGGGCGATGTTCTCAAGCAAAACGGCATAATGACCGTATTTGATCTCTTTTATTATGTGCCAAGAAAATATCTTGACAGGTCTCTGATTACACCGCTTGACCAGATTTCGGAGGGCATGAGCGTTACGGTTATCGGGACCATAGCCGCGTTCGGTATCGTTCGCCGGCGAAGAAATATATTTACTGTAATAATCGAGAATAATCACGCCGAGCTGGAGCTGGTCTGGTTCTCCGGTTACAAATACCTTGATAGCGCGTTTTCTATCGGCGATATTATCTGCGTTTCAGGGACGGTAAAAAGATACGGCCGCCTGCATATTCCCCATCCCGAGTTCGAGATTGTCGGCTCTGAAAACGATGACACAATCCATACCGGCAGGTTGATCCCGGTTTACCCTGAAAACGGGCAATTGAAAAAGATCGGTCTGCATTCAAGAGGTTTGCGTCGAATTATTAAACCGGCGCTTGATC
Source organism: uncultured Ignavibacteria bacterium (assembly GCA_964556975.1). Lineage (GTDB taxonomy): Bacteria > Zixibacteria > MSB-5A5 > UBA10806 > UBA10806. The sequence continues at coordinate 3,847 of CAZKYQ010000015.1, read as the reverse complement.
ATCTGGCGTTGAATCCATGCGAGACCATACCCGATAAGTGGCGGCGGGAATACGGCTTGTATGATCTGACAAAAGCGATTTATCAGATTCATTTTCCCGAAAAAATGGAGACCGCCGATTCCGGCAGGCAGAGGCTGGCGTTTGAGGAGCTTTTTTATCTTGAACTGATTCTTGCGGGGCGTAAAAACAATCGCAGGGAGAACGCAAACGGTATCAGTATCGGGCCGCCCAAAAAATTGGGACGAAAGCTTTTAAACAATCTTGGTTTTGAACTGACAAAAGCCCAGAAAAAAGTACTAAACGAAATTTATGGCGATATGAGCGCTAATTTCCAGATGAGCAGAGTCATCCAGGGCGATGTCGGAAGCGGCAAGACAATTGTCGCGGTACTGGCAATGCTTGGCGCGGTGGAATCCGGTTTTCAGGCGGCGATAATGGCGCCGACCGAGATTTTAGCCGAACAGCATTATTTTTCGATGAGCAAAATTCTCAATCCTTTGGGAATTGAACTTGCGCTTATCACCGGATCAATAAAGGGCGCGCGCAGAAAGGCTGTCTTAGAAGCGATTTATTCCGGGGAGTCATCTGTCGTAATCGGGACGCATGCTCTGATCCAGAAAAAAATAGAGTTCAAGAATCTGGGGTTTGTTGTAATCGATGAACAGCATAAGTTTGGCGTTGCCCAGAGGGGAGACCTTCTCTCTAAGGGCGTAAGCCCGGATATTCTGGTTATGAGCGCCACGCCGATTCCCCGTACGCTGGCCATGACAATTTATGGCGACCTCGATATCTCTGTAATTGACGAAATGCCTCCCGGCAGAGCGGCGGTAATTACAAAGCATGTCCCGGAAGATAAGCGGGATTCGATGTACGATTTTATCAGGAAGACGATAAATGACGGCCAATCGGCTTATATAATTTATCCGCTTGTCGAGGAGACAGAAAAATCCGACCTTAAAGCCGCCACAGAAGGATACGAACATTTGAAAGAAAATGTTTTTCCAAAACTTCGGCTGGGCCTTTTACATGGCAGGATGAAGGGCGATGAAAAGCAAAAAGTCATGTCTGATTTCCGGGATAATAAATTGGATATCGTTATAGCGACTACAGTCGTCGAGGTTGGCCTGGATATTCCGTCGGCGACAATTATGGTGATAGAGCATGCGGAGCGGTTCGGCCTGTCTCAGCAACACCAGCTTCGCGGACGCGTGGGACGGTCCGGAATGAAATCGTACTGTTTTCTTTTGACCGGAGCGAAAGTCAGCGAGGACGGCGCAAAAAGAATTGAGGCCTTGACGGAAATATCGGATGGTTTTAAAATATCCGAGATTGATCTTCAACTGCGCGGGCCTGGGGAACTCTTAGGGACCAGACAACATGGTTTACCGGAACTCAGGGTTGCGGATCTTACCGATACGCGGCTAATATCGCTCGCCCGCAGGTTGGCGTTTGATATGATTGGCGAAGACCCGTTTCTTAAATCTAAAGAAAACAGGTTTATTAGAACGGTGTTAAAAAGACGCATGGGCAAAAGAATAAGGTATTCAAAGATAGGATAATTATTATCTTGCGCGGGAGGAAAAATGAAGGAAAAACCCGAAAAATTGTTGGTTCTGGCTAAGGACCTTCAAGATACGGTTAGAGGCATGGTTTTCCATACCGACAATCTTGATCTGCAAAGATTGTTGAAGCAGATAGACGCGGACCTGATGGATCTTCAGCATAAAATAACCATGGTGATCGAACTATCCTCAAAGGAGTCTGAAAAATGAACGATTCAGACAAACGGATGGATTCTCAAGACCCGGATTCACACAATTTCGGGTCCCTTTTCGTCCAGCTTGTGCTTTCATTCCATGCCGCGGCCTGGCAGCAAATGGGTAAAGTTGTAAGCGTAGTGAGCGGAAAATTGGAGCGAGATCTTAAAATGGCCAAACATTCAATAGATATGCTTGGAATGCTTGCGGAAAAAACCAAAGGGAATTTGGCCGAAGATGAGAAAAAATATATCGATCAAGCCCTTTATGAACTTCGTATGAATTATCTGGAAGAACAAAAAAAAGAAACCGCCGATAAAGAAAATGAAACTCAAGATAATAAAGAGGACGGAGAAAATAAGACTTCGCCTGAAGGCCAAAATTCCGATAACGAATGAGTTTCTTGTCATGATCATAATTCTTCCTCAAAATTAAGGCGTTTTTGTTCCCCCTTAAAAAAGTATGCGAAAATTGTTCAAAATGTCGAACTTTGATTGGATGCGGGAAGTATAATATCCTGTGTTAACAGGCCTAAAAATGCGCGCTATTTTTAACAAATTAAACAGTTTACTTGATAGCAGGGTAAAAGAAAACGTCATTCTCGCGCCATTTACCAGCTTTGGAATTGGCGGGCCGGCAAGATATTTTTTTTCGCCGCAAACGCCATCTGATCTGGTACGGGCCGTGAGGGCCGCCCGATCCGAAAATTTGAGGTTTTTTGTTCTCGGAGGCGGTTCAAATATCCTTTTCAGCGATGCGGGCTTTTCCGGGCTGATTATAAAAGATAATACTGATAAATTCAGGATTAATGATGGAATAGTTTCCGCCCTTTCGGGTACAATAGTTGATGATCTGGTAGACGCCACGGTTGCCGAGGGTCTGGCAGGAATGGAATATGCAGCCGGTATCAAAGGCACAATTGGCGGGGCGGTTTACGGCAATGCCGGAGCTTTTGGGCATGCGATTAATGAAATTCTTGAAAGCGCGGTTATTTTGACTGAAAATGATAAAATTGAAATAGTTGATAACAGCTATTTCAAGTTTGCGTATAGAAAATCAAATTTATCGGCAATTAAGGATGTTATTTTGTCGGTTAAGCTGAAGCTTCGTCGTGAAGATCGGGGACAATTGGCCGAAACAGTTAAAGATAGGCGGAAATTCAGGAATGAGCATCATCCTGTCGATTTGGGGTCGGCCGGTTCGGTGTTTAAGAATATTCGCTCTTTGGAAAAACCGGAAGATGTTATTTCTGCCGGCAAACTTTTGGAGGATGCCGGGGCTAAAGGATTAAGCGTTGGAGATGCGGCGGTGTTCGGAAAACATTGTAATATAATAGTTAACCGGGGGCAAGCGACCGCCAGGCAAGTGATGGAATTGGTGGAGATTATGAGAAAAGCGGTTTTTGAGAAATTTAGTGTCGACTTACAAAGAGAAATTTTATATATTGATCCGTAGTATAGACTTTTAACAAAGGAGGTTTAAGGAGAAATAGTAAAAGATTAATTGTAATTTAATGGTCCAAATGGGCCGGCAGGGTGAATTCTGTCGAACTTAGTCAAAATAGTATTATTAGCATTGTTTTTTGCCTCCCCGGTGCAGGCGGCTGTTGGCGATATTCATGTTCCCTTGATGATCGAGAGCAGATTTGTGGTCGGCAGCAATATTGGTCCGCCAGCGAGCAAATACGGTATCAATAAATTCGCTCCATCTTATCTTATTAAATTTAAAGAAAATAAACTTAGCCGGGGTATTTCGTTTACCGAAGACGGGCACTTTATAAAATTTGAAAATTATTATTTAGATGATAAACTCAGTTCTTTTCAAATTATAGAATTAAAAAACTATATCAGCTATAGAACGTATGCGGCTTTTAAAGAATCCTGGGGAAAAGACCTGAAGGCGGAATTGGGCAAAGCGGCCAAGGATGCCGAGGGCGGAATTGTCCAGATTGATATCCCCTGGGAGCCGCCCAAAATCGTTCAAGGAATTATAGGCGAGGGCAAATCCAATATCAGAGTTTTAGGTATGCTCCAGACAATGCTTTCCTGCTTCTATCACTCGTGACGTGGTATTGGCGATTCGGCCGGGAT
>CAZKYQ010000014.1:0-29243 GCA_964556975.1 uncultured Ignavibacteria bacterium | reverse complement strand
TTCTACTGCGGAAGGGGGGACTTGAACCCCCACACCTTTCGGCACTACCCCCTCAAGATAGCGTGTCTACCGATTCCACCACTTCCGCAATAATGAAATCTTTAGTCGCCGGCCGAATCCGATTTTTGGGGTACCTGCTCAAATAAATTTTCTTGCGCTTGCTCGCCACTGGCCGGAACTTCGCCGGGAACAGACGTTGCTGGGGGCGGCGCTACGTCAACACCTCCGCCCTGTAAATCATCAAGAACTCCTGAAGCAGGCCCGCTTGTGGTCCTAATTCCAAGCGACACGAAAAGTATAATACTTGTTGACATAAAGCCAATAGCTAGGAAAGTCGTGGCTTTTGAAAGAAAAGTGGCCGCGCCTCGTCCGCCGAATACCGCTCCGGATAAACCGCCGCCGCCAAATGCCCCGGCAAGACCCTCGCCCTTAGATGATTGCAAAAGCACAGCAACAACAAGAGCCAGCGAAACCAAGACGTGAATTACTAACAAGAAAGGATACATTACATGCATAATTTATCTAAAACCTCCGCTCTATTTTTCGACTTCGAATTAAAATACTTGAATTGAATCAGTTGTCAAGCGTCTATTTCACAGATTTTATTATTTCCCAAAAAGAACCGGCTTTCAGGCTTGCGCCACCCACAAGAAAACCATCGATATCGTCATTTTCCCAGAGAATACGGGCGTTTTCGGGTTTTACGGAGCCGCCATACAGAATCCTAATCTTCTCCGCCGCGCTATTGCCCCATTTTTCGGCCACAATGCTCCTGATATATTTATGGGTATCTGACGCTTGTTCAGGCGAAGCTGTAAGCCCGGTCCCGATAGCCCAAACCGGTTCGTAGGCAATTGTGATTGTGCTTAAATTATCCAATTCTCCAAAACCATCGGTAATTTGGGTCTTTAAAATGGACTCGGTAATTCCGGCTTCTCTTTGCTCAAGCGTCTCCCCTATGCAGATAACCGGCCTTAATCCTTCGGACAGCGCTGATTTAGCTTTTTTCAAAACATTTTCATCGGTTTCGCCGAAATATGATCGTCTTTCAGAATGTCCTATAAGAACTGTCGCGCAACCGCTTTCGGAAATCATTTTGGGAGAAGTCGCGCCGGTATACGCTCCCTCTGTTTCCCAGAACATATTTTGAGCTCCAATTTCGATTTTTGATCCATTTAATATCTCTTTTACAGCCGCAATACATATATTTGGCGGAAAAACGGCGATATCGGCAAACCCGCAATCATCAGTATCATGTCTTAGCTTGGCTGCCAACTCGGCGGCCGACGCGGGCGTTGTATTCATTTTCCAGTTCCCTGCTACAAATGGCCGTCTCATAATATCATGCCCCTTTCGCTGTTAATGCCGCTACGCCAGGAAGAATTTTACCCTCAAGAAATTCAAGCGATGCTCCACCCCCGGTGGAAACGTGAGACATCTCCTCCGTTAATCCGGCCTTCGCCACCGCTGATGCCGAATCTCCCCCGCCTACGATTGTAATGCAACCCGACTTCCCTGCCTCGGCTAAAATGGCGGCAACATCAAACGTTCCTTTGGCAAACGGTTCTTTTTCAAAAATACCCATCGGGCCGTTCCAGACAACAGTCCCCGCGGAATTAATAATATTCCTGAACCTGTCAACCGTTCTCGGCCCGATATCGACCCCTATCATTTCAGGGCCGATTCCCACTGGAGTTACGGTTTCAATATCGGGCGGGTCAGCTTCTATATCCGATGTAACCACAATATCTACCGGAAGCACAAAATCAAGGCCTCGTCTTTCCGCAAGCATAAGAATATTCGCGGCTTCGCTGATTTTTTCTTGATCTAAAAGCGATTTGCCAATTTCAAGATGCTTCGCCTTGAAAAACGTAAACGCCATGCCTCCGCCAATAAGAATCGTATCAACTTTATCCATCAGGTTTTCAATTACGTCTATTTTGCCTGATATCTTGGCCCCGCCCAGGATTGCCACAAATGGTTTTGCGGGATGCTCCAAAGCCATATCGAGATAGTCGAGTTCCTTTTTCATCAGATATCCAGCGGCCGCAGGCTGAATGAACTTCGTTACCCCTTCGGTTGAGGCATGCGCTCTATGAGCCGTGCCAAAGGCATCATTTATATAAACGTCCCCATACCCAGCCAGTTTTTTGGCAAAATCAGAATCGTTTTTTTCCTCTTCTTTATGAAACCTTAAATTCTCAAGAAGAATAATGCCTTCATCTTGAAGATTATCAATCATGGCCCGGACATTACTTCCAATACAATCATCGGCAAAATCAACCTGTCTTCCGATTAACTGAGAGAGCCGTACGGCTACAGGCTTCAAACTATATTCCGGTTTTACTTCGCCCTTAGGACGTCCAAGATGAGACATCAATATCGCTTTGCCGCCCGAAGTTACTATTTTTTGAATTGTAGGTATGGAGGCAATGATGCGAGTATCGTCGGCGACCTTACTACCATTAAGCGGCACATTGAAATCCACTCTTGTAATTACTCTTTTCCCGGCCAAATCGATATCGTCGATAGTAAGCTTATTCACTGCGCCTCCAAAATAGGTTCAAGTCTAAGGGCTAAAGACTACTGCAACTGGGCCGGAAGTGGGAGATTCCAGACCTCCCTGAGTTCTCGCCCGGACTGCATAATAATATGTGTCCGCCGAATCGGGAACATCCGTGGCATTCGAGATGTAAATTGTCTGTATTACATCAAGATTAGCATCGCTTATGCCCCTGAACAAATCATATTCAGCGGCGCCTTCAACATCTTCCCACGATATGGCGATATACGTCCCTTCATCACTGACAAGGAGATTTGACGGAAAATCCAGAATACCTGAAAAATACACATGCCCGTATTGAGAGAACTCAGACGTCCCATGAGATGGATGTTCCGCCTGAACTTTGTAGTAATAATGGTCCTCCGTGGAAGGCCAGTCAATGATCTCCAATTCACCCTCTACAGTATCAATCGGGAAGTAATCTCCATTAGAGCTGTTTGATCTTGATATGATAAATATAAACGATGAATCGATACTCTCCCAATTTACTCTCACCTTAAATTGAAGGTCTTCCGCTGAAACATTAAAGGGGGCTTGAGGCAAATCGGTGAAATAAGTGAAAGCGTAGAAGCTAAACGGCGATTCATGCCCTATCGTATCGGTAGCCCGTACTTTATAGTAATAGGCCCCCGCCATTTGGGGCGTATCGGAATATTCCGGGTCTATTGAAGAACCGAGTAGCGAATACGCTCCGCCTGCCGTTGTAGACCTGTATACATTATAACAATCGGCCTCTGGCACTTCATCCCAGTTGATCAGTACAAAAGTCCCAAAATTTTCCGCGATTACATTTACCGGGCTGGGAAGATTATTACTGTAATAAACGTTTGCCGCATTGGAAAGCGAACCGGCCACTCCGTCCAGAGTTTCCGTCTTTACTTTGTAATAATAGTTGCCTGCAGCCGGAGGCATATCAATCGTCGAAATTTCCTCGCCGTTAACGCGGGAAATTTGGTTATAAGTCGAGCCATCATCGTCGGACCTGTAAACAATATAAAAAGCCGCCCATAAGACTTCGCTCCAGCTAACCTCAACTGACAGTCCGAGATCTGTCGCAAAAACCTGGTCAGGGGGATCGAGGCGGCCATCGTAATACGCGCCGACGACCTCTGATTTTTCGGATTCAAGACCGTTGGGCCCCATGATAGAAACGGCGTAGTAATAGTACCCATAAAGTTGAGGAAAATCCTCATAATACGAAACAAAAGAGCTATCGATTTTTACGAAATCGCTGTCCGGTATATCCGAGCGATAAATATTGTAATAGCTTACATTGTCTTCTTCTAGCCATGTAAGATAAAAGTTCGATCCTCTATCAAGCAGGATAACGCCGCTTGGCGGATCGTATATGCCATCATATTCAACAAACTCGCTTGATGAAGGCGCGCTTTCCATATTAAGAAATGATACGGCTGTGATATGATATAAATAGGAATCATAGGTTTCGGGAATATCCTGGTATGACGATTGCGCGGTCGAATCAATCAACGCCCATTGGTCCGGCGAACCGGCTGTAGTCCTGTAAATTTTGTAATAAGAAGCGAAACTTTTAGACGTCCATTCCAATAAAACATGAGTGATGTTATCAGAAGCTGAAAACCCTGTTGGCGGTGAAATCGTACCGGTAAATAAAACAACAGCCTCTTCAGAATTTGCCGATTCGATCTCGTTTGCGACTGCGGATACTTTATATGCATAGATATCGATTTCGGGCGGAGCATCGACATATCTAACAGTGCCAAGAGCGGAATCTGTTATGGCGATAAGATTGAAAATCCTTTCCGATTCCAATGCTCTGAAAACCTTGTAAGACGATGCGCCGTATGCGTGCTCCCAGGTAAGAAGCACAGAAGCGTCGTCGTCCTTGGCTACAAGATTTTGCGGAACAGGGTCTTTTAGGTCTACAGCTATTGGAGTCTCAATCCCGACCTCAACTTTGACCGGATAACGGGCGGTATGAAGGGTCTCTCCATCCAAAATCAAATCAAAGTCAACCCTGTAATCGCCAGCCAAAAGCTCAATTCTAAAATCACCGGCTTCCGAGACCATGGCCGAATAGGCCAATGTAGATACTTTCGCGTTACCCGATGATGTCGTATAAGCGGAGACAGATATCGTAACGCCGGAAACTCCTGCGCCCTCAACAGTTACACTGCCGGCCAAATAGCCGTTTTCTTGCCTCACTGTTTTACTGCAACTTAGCATCCCTAAAATGACAAAAAGGACACAGAGCTTAAATTTCAGGTTCCGGGCCATAATTCGCCTCCCCGGAAAAATTGATTAAGGTTTAAATTCGCTATCTAATTCCCCATGATCTTCAACATATCAATCATACGGTTGGAGAACCCCCATTCATTATCGTACCATGAAAACACTTTGATGAATTTATCGCCGACCTTCATGGTAGCTAAAGCGTCGAAAATCGACGAGTGAGGATTTCCGATGACATCTGCTGATACGATAGGATCTTCGGTATATTGTAAAACGCCTTTCATCGGGCCATCCGCCGCTTTTTTCATCGACCCGTTAATATCGTCTATCGAGACACCCTTTCCAAGTTCCGCCACAAGATCAATCAACGACCCTACCGGGGTCGGGACCCTGATGGCGCAACCGTCTATTTTGCCTTTGACGTCCGGAATAACTTCCGCGATCGCTTTCGCGGCGCCGGTTGTTGTTGGAATCATCGATAAAGCGGCAGATCTCGCGCGGCGAAGATCGCTATGAGGCGCGTCCAGAATACACTGATCATTAGTGTATGCGTGTATAGTAGTCATAAACGCCTGGCTAATGCCGAAGCTGTCATTTAGCACTTTAACGACCGGAGCTAAACAATTGGTAGTACAGGAACCTATGGAAATCACATCATGTTTTGCTTTATCATACTGATCGAAGTTTACGCCCTTAACAAAGGTTCCGTCATGCCCTTTTGCGGGCGCGGATATCAATACCTTTTTAGCGCCTGCCTTAATATGTTTTGATACTTCTTCTTTGGTCCTGAAAAGGCCTGTTGATTCCACAATAACATCGGCGCCTAATTCGCCCCAGGGGATATTGGCCGGATCGCGTTCAGAGGAAATTTTGATGGTCCTACCGTTAATTACCATCCCGTCGGCAACTGCTTCGACATTTCCATCATATTGCCTTAAAATGGAATCATATTTAAACAAGTGAGCCAATGTTTTTGAACTGGTAATATCATTAATTCCAACAAATTCGAGATCGGGGTCCTTGAAACCTGCCCTTAATACCAATCGTCCAATTCTTCCGAACCCATTTATTCCAATTTTAACCGGCATAAATCCTCCTTAAAACTCAGTCGAAAACAGTTCGACTGTCCCATTCAAATATCAAAAATAATTTTCAAATCACTCTTATACGTCCCAAAAACAATAATTCTTATTACCATAGTCTTTTTATTTACCTAGCGTTTTAGCGAGCTTTATCAGGTTTTCATCAAAACTTTTACTTTTGCTTAAAACATCATCGAAGGATGTTGTAGCTATTTTGCCATTAATCGAGCCAACCATACAATTAGAATTACCGCTAAGAAGCTCGCTGATCGCCCCCGATCCAAGTCTTGAACCAAGAAGCCTGTCAAATGACGAAGGCGATCCGCCGCGCTGCAAATGCCCCAGGACGGTTATTTTGGAGATAATTCCAGCGATCTTTGAAAGTTTCCTTCCGATTTGATATGCTGTAGACGCTCCCTCGGCCACGACTATGATATTGGCCGTTTTATGTTTTTTGTATCTATCAAGTATTCGTTTGGCGATTTTTTCAAGATCATATTCTACTTCAGGAACAATCGCGGCTTCGGCCCCTGTCGCTATCGCCGATATCAAAGCGAGATACCCCGACCCCCTGCCCATAACCTCTATAATAAAAGTTCTCTCGTGCGAAGAGGCCGTATCCTTTATTTTATCAATAACTTCAACAATATTATTAAGAGCGGTATCTGTTCCCAGAGCCATATCGGTACCGTAGATATCATTGTCAATTGACGCCGGGATGCCAATAACGCTAACGCCTCTATCCGCTATTGCCGCCGCCCCCCTCAGCGAACCGTCGCCCCCTATTACAATCAGGCCATCGCAATTATTACTAATTAAATTGCGTATTCCCTCTTTTTGCGCCTCGTTGTATTTAAAATCCTCGCACCGGGCGGAACGTATTATTGTCCCTCCGCGTTCAATTATTCCGCTCGTATCTTTTACTTGCATTATAAAACAATCATTATCCAGAAGGCCCTTAAAACCCCTCCAAAAAGCGAGAATTTCCACGCCCTTTTCCTCGGCTTTGTACACTATTGCTCTTACGCAAGGATTCATTCCCGGCGCATCGCCTCCTGAAGTTAAAATCGCGATTCTTTTCATTTTTTCAAATTCCCCAAAATACCGGACGTTCGCATACCATGTTTTTATTATACTTTTGCTTGGAAGATATAGTCAAGTATTTTTGCCGAATTATAATAAAACTATGGATTGATTTTACAAAAATTACTGAAATCGGGAAACGAAGCTATGTAATTGAATTACCCTTCGCTATTGAAAGTGCTTTAGAGTTTGAGGGAATTATCCATAATGAGTTGCAAAGATTGCAGCGTACAAATGTTTCAAGATCATTTTTGTATAGCAGCTCAAAAATGTCGAGCCCGCAATAGACACATTTATTCTCGGACCCAGCCGGCAAAATATCAAAATTGTCTAATGGAATTGAATTCTTTAGCTCTACCATAGAATGAAAGCGTTGACCCATAACCCACCCCTTTTTAATAGTTTTCGGAACAATCGGTAAATAACTAAGTATTTGATAACGGTTTTATATGCTTTTAGGAATCCATGTTTCAAATTTAAGCAATTATTCGGCTTTGATTAGCCTTTTATATTAGCCAATGGTAAAAGTCGCGCGACTTTTTTTGAGATTCCGACAGAACTTACTACCTTAACAACCTCCGAAATATTCTTATACGCAAAACCGGCTTCCTCCGCAAGTCCGGAAAATGAGGCGGTTCGCACTATAATGCCGGCTTTTTCCATCTCTTTCTGCAATTCGGAGCCCCTTGCTCTCTTCTTGGCTTTTGAGCGTGACATTAACCTTCCGGCGCCATGCAATGTGGAACCAAATGTCAGATCTTCCGCCTTTTTTGTTCCAACCAGAAGATAAGATCCGGTTTGCATGGAACCGCCAACCAAAACCGGTTGGCCGGTTTCCCGGAAAATCTCCGGTAATTCGGGATTGCCCGGCCCGAAAGCTCTTGTTGCGCCTTTGCGGTGAATAAGCAGTTCTGTAAGCTTGCCGTCAATTTTGTGTTTTTCAAATTTGGCGATATTATGCGCGACATCATAGATTAGATTCATTCCAAGACGGTCGGCCGGTTTGTTGAATATTTTCGAGAAACTTTTTCTTATAGAATCTGTTATAAACTGTCTGTTCACAAAAGCTGTATTGGCGGCGCAAGCCATTGCTCCATAATATGCTTTTCCCTCCGGAGAATATACCGGAGCGCAGGCCAGTTCTCTATCGTTTGTCTTAATTCCATATTTTTGCATTGCTTTGCCGAAACTTTGAAGATAATCGGTGCCAATCTGATGTCCAAATCCGCGGGACCCGCAATGAACCATCAACACAATTTGCCCCGATTCAGTCAAACCAAGTTTTTCCGCTATAATGCGATCATTATCTTCCTCGAAAATTACTTTTTGAATCTCAATATAATGATTGCCGGATCCAAGCGTCCCAAGCTGGCTAAGCCCTCTTTTTATGGCCTTATCAGAGACCGAGGACGGGTCCGCCCCGGGAAGCTTTCCTCTTTGCTCGATATGGTCTAAATCTTTTTCCCAGGCATATCCATTCCTAAGACACCATGAGGCGCCATTAACCATAATATCTTCAAAGGATGACTTGTTTAGGTTTACAGTCCCGCTTTTTCCAACACCGGTTGGGACAGCTTGGAACATAGCGTCAATAAGTTCTCGGAGCTTCGGCCGTACTTCTTCTTCGGTTAAATTTGTGCTTAACATCCGAACGCCGCAATTAATATCAAAGCCAATGCCTCCGGGCGAGATAATTCCATTTTCCGTATCGAAAGCCGCGACTCCGCCAATGGGGAAACCGTAGCCATGATGGCCGTCCGGCATACACCAGGCATGGCCGCGTATTCCCGGCAGGCAGGCCACATTAGTAATCTGATCGACTACGCCGGAATCCATTCCATATATGAGCTTATCAGAAGCGATTATACGCGCCGGCACATTCATTCCCGGTTTATAATCAATAGGAATTTCCCAGATATTTTCAGCTATTTTTTTTCTGCCCATAACCTAAAGGTCCAGCATTACTCTAACAGTGAATCCGCTATCGGTTTGTTTAACTTCTAATTTGTGATAAGTCACGGCCTTTACATCGGTTTTTATTTCGTGTTTATCATAATCAATTTTCTCACCCCGCGCAACAGCCCTCAAAGTTGAATTATTATCCGATAGCTTTAACTCGAATTTTGATAGAAATATTCTCTCGGTATCTTTCAGGTAAATTAGCTCGGCAAGGAAATTGAACAAAAGCTCGTTTAGGTCTTCGCCCTCAACTACTATCGAAAATTCGTCTATCGCGTCAACCCCGGATAAATCAGTTGTGGCGCTGAAACAAGCCTCGGCGCAGCTTATCAGCATTTCCTCAAGCGTCTCCCCAAAAGCATCGAAAACAAAATCGCCCGATACAATATCTTCAACTATTTTAAAACTCATCGCGATTTAGAATATCCCGCATAGGCAAGGCTAAAAATGTCCACAAGGGCCGCATTAGCTGAGCGAAGCGGTTTTGAGGCTTCGTAAATTGTCGCTCCCGTCGTAACAATATCATCTACAATTAAAACTCTTTTGCCCTCGAACTCGATAGCGTTGCTTTCCGAAATAGAAAAAGCGTTTTTTACGTTTGCCCATCTTTGACTCTCATCGGTTATTTTCGACTGTTGCTTTGTTGACCTCACGCGAAACACCGAGGCAGGCGCCATCCGGGCATTAATACTTTCCGAGATTCTTTTCGCGATTATTTCGGCCTGATTATATTCTCTCTTTCGTTCACGAGATTTATAAAGCGGTACGGGAATAATAAAATCATATTTGTTTTGGTTCAAACGTTCGAAAAGAGCTGATATGGCCTCATCTGCCAGTCGATTGCCAAGTTCGATTACTCCCTGATACTTGAAAGTAGATATATAGTCTATTAGTTTTCCATCGTATTTTCCCCAATAAAAAAGGCGAACTATTTTTGTTTCTTGTAAACACTTACAGCCTGCTTTTGAGAAATCAGGCGTTCCGCAAAAGGGACAAACGGGGCCGGTACCAGGGTTGCTGATTTTTAATTCATCAAGACAGGCCTTGCAAAAGAAACTGTCATTTGGAGGCAGATCGCCCTCACAGGCAAGGCAAACGGGCGGAGAAAGAAGCTCCTTTATGTCATTGTAGGCGTTTTGTAATATTGATCCTGCTCGGCTAACCGCTCTTCTCAATATCAAAACCTATCCTTTTTCCATACCGAAAATACATAATAAAATAAGCTGTTATTGACAGAAGTAAAAGCAAGGCAGTCAAAAACTGGTTGCGGGAGAAATCCTGCCCGCCCAAATTAGCAAAGACCATCGATTCCTCATAGTATCGAAAAAAATCAATGGTAAAACGCCAGATTGAATACAGGCCTATCGTGAGCCAAAAAGAATGGCCATCGAATTTTTTGAACCTCTCGCTCCATAGCACCAGTCCCAAAATAACTATCCCCGCAAGGGCCGAATAAAGCTGAGTTGGTATTATAGGAATTCCAGGATAGTGAAAACCCGCCGGAGAACTTGGCGGAAAGACGAGACCGAAATGCTCGTGGGCGGGAAGCCCATAGCAGCAACCGTTAAGGAAACAGCCGACGCGCGTAATTCCAAGTCCAAGGGCGAACATCGGCATCATAGCGTCAAATACCGGCCACGGTTTCATTCTCTTCACGGCAAAGAAAACGACCGCTGACAGCAGGGCCAGAATTATGCCGCCCATCATTGAAAGGCCTGAAATGCCTATAGAATCGCCCTGAAATGGATTTATAATATCGAGTAAGTTGTTTGAAAACTCATCAAGGTGATAAATAACATAGAAAAATCTCGATCCAATAACTGACGCGATCAAAACAATAAAAGAAAGATCGATTATCAAATCGCCAGAGATACTGGCCTTAATCGCCCTTTTCCTTGCCCAAAATATCCCAACAAAAAAGCCTATTGCCAGCATTACTCCGTAGGAACGAATAAAACCCAATCCTAAAAATTCTAATGGTTGTGGAAACATTAATACTCCTGCCAATCTCGATTAACGGCCAAAAGAAACCCTATTGCCGCCCAGAAAAACAGCATTGACGATCCCCCATAGCTCAAAAAGGGTAAAGGCAATCCGGTTACGGGCATTAAGCCAACTGTCATCCCGATATTGATTAGAACTTGAAACACAATTACGGCTGTTAAACCGCAGGCGGCATAACTATAAAACTGGTTTCTAGTTTTCATAGCAATCGCGAAACCTTTGTAAAAAAGCCATCCGAATACAAACAAAACAATCAAACACCCTACAAATCCGAATTGTTCCGCCAAAACGGAAAAGATAAAATCGGTATGCTGTTCCGGCAGAAAATTCAGTTTAGTCTGTGTCCCCTGCAAAAAACCCTGCCCGAACAACCCGCCCGCTCCGACAGCTATTTTCGATTGAATAATCTGATATCCTGCCCCCCTGGCGTCCAGTCCGGGGTCTAAAAAAATATTTATCCTCATTTTTTGATAATCATGAAGCTTATTCCACATTATGGGAGTTGCCATCCCAACCGCGAGATTAATTAACATAAAGAAAGCTCCCTGTAATAAATGAAGCCGTGATATTAGAACCAAAAGCAGAAGTAAAAAGAAAAATATTGCCCAGGCAATCCAATGAAATGCGCTAATTAAGCTTATAATAGGCGATACTATCAAAATGATTTTTCTTAATTGCAGCCCGGACCAAAAAAGCATCGAAATAAAGACAGCGAAAAACACAAGCGAACTTCCAAGATCGGGCTGAATGAGAACCAATCCGGCGGGTATGGCAATGATAAAAATAATTATAAAAACCCATAGCAAGTCGCCGGACTTAAATTTCTGAAACGCCAGATATCTCGATACCGCGAGAATAGCCGCGAACTTGGCCAGTTCTGAGGGTTGAATATTAATACCGCCAAGATGAAACCACCTTGCGGTTCCCCCCGAAGAAGTTGCCCATAGCACAATAAGAGCCGCAATAATGGTAAAATAGTAAACAAATGAAAAGGCCTCATGGAATTTTAGTGGAAAGAAATAGATAACAAAACAGGCTGAAAGTCCCAATGCCAGCCAGATTATTTGTTTTAGATATAAATTTTGTTCAGCCGGCGAAGATGAATAATAATTGGCCGCAAAAATTAAACCAATACCGATCAAACTAAGAAACAGGGCCGGAATAAACAGGCTTAGATCAAAAGTTTTTCCCATTATAAAATTTCGGAAACCTCTTTATCATC
Source organism: uncultured Ignavibacteria bacterium (assembly GCA_964556975.1). Taxonomy (GTDB): domain Bacteria; phylum Zixibacteria; class MSB-5A5; order UBA10806; family UBA10806. The sequence continues at coordinate 17,119 of CAZKYQ010000014.1, read as the reverse complement.
CATGTTAATTTCAAAATCTTCGAAATATTTTTCCATTATTTTTTTCGCCAGGGGGGCTGCTATCGAACTGCCATGCCCGGCATTTTCCACAATAACAGCAATTGCAATCTCCGGATTCTCCAATGGCGCAAAACATACAAACCAGGCATGATCATCGCCATGCGGATTTTGAGCCGTTCCCGTCTTACCCCCAACCTCAATGCCTCTTAAGGCGGCAACCCGCCCGGTCCCGTGCTCATGCGTGGTAACTCCAAGAAGACCGTCTGAGAGAATAGCAAGGTTTGAATCCGAAATTGGAAGGCTGCCGATTATTTCCGGCTCATTTATAATCACCTGGCCCTCATAGTCAATAATTTTAGAAACAATTCGCGGCCTATAAATCGCTCCATTATTGCCGAGAGCCGAATACATGACCGCCATTTGTAAAGGTGTCACCAATAGCTCGCCCTGCCCAATAGCAAGATTAAGCATAAGATATTTTGTCCATCCCTTTTTGCCATATCTTTTATCGAAATAATCGGTCGTCGGTACAAGGCCTGTGAACTCTCCTGGAAGGTCTATTCCCGTAAGAAGGCCGAACCTGCTATCTGAGCAAAATTTACTCCAAAGATCGATTCCCTCGAGCATGCCAAGCTGATAAAAATAAACATCGCAAGATTGTATTATCGCGCCGACTAAATCTAACTTGCCATGTCCTCCGCGGCGCCAACATTTAAATCGCCGGTTTCCAAATTTCTTGGAGCCCCTGCAAGGATCGAATGTTATTTCTTCGGCAACAAGACTGTTTTCAAGGCCGGCGGCCGCGGTAAAAAGTTTCATTGTGGACCCTGGCGGATAAGTACCCTTAATACTCCGATTAAATAGCGGATGCAATGAGTCGGACATTACCCCATCCCACGCTTCTTTTGATACTACGCCGGAAAACAGGTTGGCATCGAAATTCGGCACAGAAGCCAAAACGCGAACCGCTCCGTCGCGGGGATCTATGGCTACAACAGCGCCGGAACCTCTGGCGAGAAGTTCCTTCTCGGCGATTTTTTGGAGTTCCCAATCCAATTCCAGAATAAGCTCTGAGCCTCTAATTGGATTAATTCTATCTTTGTTTGCAAGCTCGCCCAACACCTTTCCGGCAGCTGTTATTTCGAGATATTTGAATCCGCCCTCGCCATGAAGCCGCTTCTCATACTCCTTCTCCAAGCCCTCCTTTCCAACGATATCTCCAAGGATAATGCGATTTTCTTGGTCCTTTGCCAGCTCGGCCTCTGTAACCTCTCCAACGTAACCCCAGATATGGGACCCAAAATTGTTTTCCGGATACTGCCTTGTCGGCTCTACCTGGAATATAATACCGGGAAAACCAAGAGCATGTTCTTCTACAAAGCAAACTGTCTTAAAATCAACATCCCTTTTTAATCTGATTGGCTGAAACCTTCCTTTCCAGCCCTTGCTGATACGATTTTTGATATCTTCCGGCTTTTCGCCAAGAGCCGCGGCTATTCTTATAGAGGTGGAATCAAGGTTTTTGACTTCATACGGAACGATATATATAGAATACGAAGGCCGGTTTTTCACTAAGACGCCGCCATGCCTGTCCTTTATTAATCCCCTTGAGGATGAAATGGGAACTTGGCGCACGCCATTTTTCTCAGAAGCTCTCCTGTAAACGCCGCCTGAGAAAAGCTGCATACCAAAAAGTTTTACGACGATGAAAAGAATCATCGCGAATACGCACACTAGTATTATTCGGAAATTTGATTTCCTTCTTTCAGGACCATCAATAATCATAGCAAATCTTTAAGTCTTGATCTCTGGCTGATCAAAAATAGCGCCAATGCGCTGACCGCAAATGTATAGAGGGAAATAAAAAATGAATTTGTCAACGATTGGAAGAAGTTATCTATAAAATATTGCGGCCAGTTGATTATCCCAAAAAGCAGATGATAAACCAGGGTGAACCCCATTACCAACGCCGATTGATAAACAATATGATCGAGAAATATCTTTTCCCGAACAGCGCCCGCAAAATACCCCGCAAGAGAAACCATCAAAGTAATCCAGCCGTAGTTTTGCGGGTCTATTAAATCAATGCTCAATCCAATAGCGAACCCAAACCAAAGCCCCTTTTGCCATCCCATTTTTAAACCGATTAAAATGGTTGAAGCAAGCATAACATCAGGGTAAATCAAAATGTCAGAATGAATCAAATCGATTGCAAGCCGCGGCGATATCACAACATGGCAGAAAACAATAACAAACCATGATGCCATATAGTAAATAAAAGGCATTATTCGATGCTCTGAGAAGATGTAATCACAAAAACTTCTTCAAGAATCGAAAAATTCGCGCCCGGTTCAATTTCAATATTGCGAAACATTTCTCCCTCCTTCACATTGGTATTGACTATTTGGCCAAGATACAACCCGGATGGAAATATCCCTCCGAGACCGGATGAAATGACGCTATCCCCCAAAGATACTTCCTGGTCCGATGGGACATTTGTCATGGAAAGATAGCGTCCCCCCATATATGCGACAATCCCCTGTGTTCTGCTGGATTGTATTCTGGCGGCGACCTTGCATGCGGGATCAAATAGCAATTGAACAACGGATGAATTCCGATTAGAAGAAACTGTTTTTCCAATAATCCCAGACGGGGAGATAACCGGCATATCAGCGTAAACGCCTTTTTCCGTTCCCGCATTAATCAAAATGGATTTGAATCTGCTCGTTGGATTATAGGAAATTACCTTCGCGGGCTTCAATTCGTAGGGAAGCATTAAATCGAAACCGAGCATTTTTCTAAGCCTCTCGTTTTCATATTTGCTTTCAATCAAAAACGCAAGAGTTGTGGATAGATAATCAAGGCGCCTATTTAGGAATTTATTAGTTTCAAATGTTGAATCTATCTTCAGTAAAAACCTATCGACTTCCACAAACGGAAATAATAAAGAGTAAGATATAATCGTTGATAGGGCTGTTCTGGTCCGCTGAGGAATAGACATCAAAACAATAGAAACGATTATTACAATCGAAACCGGTCTAAACCCTGGGTTTTTAAATATCCCCCTTATGGAAACCCGCATTTATTCGCTGGAATCAAGAACCTCTATGAGGTCCTCCTTGTACTTTGCTTTCATTAATTTTTGACGGTTTTTTTCGCTCTTCATCAAATAAGAAAGTTTGGCCATAACATTCAGGTGCGCTCCAATAGCATCCTCGGGCGCGGCAATGAGAAAGAACAGGCTGACCGGTTTCCTGTCCATGGCGTCAAAATCCACACCTTCGTTCTTTCTTCCAAAAGCAATTACAATGCCCTTGACAGCGCGGGTCTTTGCGTGGGGAAAAGCGATTCCATATCCTACCCCGGTTGTAACAAGTTTTTCCCGCTCTAAGACAGCCTTAAGCAGTTCTTCTTTATTCTTTACCATCTTAGACTGCGACCCGAGCTCAACTAATTCTGTTATAATTTCTTCTTTCGTGTTCCCTTTAAGGTTGAAAGAAATTACATCTTCTTCACAAAATCTAGAAAGTTTTATCATCAATCCTCCGTCAAAACTTCTCAGCTTCATCAATTAGCATTATTGGAATATCATCCTCAACTTTATAGCGAAGCTTACAACTATTACAAATTAATTTATTTTCCTCTCTGTCATATTCAAGGTCTCCCTTACATTTGGGACAAGCCAGAATATCAAGCAGTTTATTATTTAACACAATTCGCGTCCTTTTTAAAGTTCTTTTACTACGCCCATAGACCTGTATTTCCTAAGCCGGTCCGCAAGAAGCGTCTGTTTATCTTTTCGAAGAAGGTCCGGCAATTTCTCAAGAAGCTTATTTTTAATATTTCTCGCGGTAGTAGAGTAGTCCCTGTGGGCCCCTCCCGCGGGCTCAGGAATAATCTCATCGACAATTTCCAGATTTAGGAGGTCCGTCGATGACAACTTCAAAGCGTCTGCCGCCTGAGTTCGGTTTACCTCCGCCTGCTTGGGATCATCCATGTTCTTCCATAATATCGCGGAACAGCCTTCGGGAGAAATAACAGAGTACCATGAGTTCTCCAACATCAAGACCGTATCTCCGATTCCGATCCCCAATGCTCCGCCAGACGCGCCCTCGCCGATAATAACCACAATTATCGGCGTTTCGATTACGGACATCTCCCGAATATTTCTGGCGATAGCTTCGGCCTGCCCCCGCTCCTCAGCCGCAATACCGGGATAAGCTCCGGGCGTATCAATAAATATGATAATGGGCCTGTTAAATTTCTCCGCAAGATTGAAAAACCTGAGTGCTTTTCGATAACCTTCGGGATGGCTCATTCCGAAATTGCGAAATTGCCTTTGCTTTAGGTCTCTGCCTTTTTGCTGGCCTACAAACATGACAGGCATGTTGTTCAGCATGGCGAAACCGCCGATCATGGCCTTGTCATCAGAAAAATATCTATCGCCATGCAATTCAAAAAAATCGTCAAAAATCAAAGAAACCAGGTCAAGCGAGTAAGGCCTCATCGGGTGTCTGGCAAGTTGAACGCGCTGCCATCGCGTCAGTTTCGCGTAAACATCGTTTTGCAGCCTATTTCTCTTTTTTTCAAGGCTAAGGATCTCATCCTCAAGATCAGCGCCGCCATGAATGGCAAGATCTTTTATTTCCTTGATCTTTCGGTCAAGTTCGATTATTGGTTTTTCAAATTCCAAATAATACTTATCATCCATTCCGGCCTCCGGATCTTATTTTCCGGGATAAAAACACGGCGATAAATATAATAAATACAGCTTCCAATACAAGAATAATATTAGCCTTTCCCGCGACTATTCCAACTGCCATCAAAGAAAACTGCAAACTGACAAAATAAAAAAACAAAACTACCCATTTATGTCCAAACCCCTGATCCAATAAATAATGGAAAAGGTGTCTTTTATCGGCGATATATATTTTTTGCCCGGTCAATAACCGTCGTATCGTAGTTGAAACAATTTCTATTACGGGCAGGCCCAGCGCCAGAAACGGCACGAACATTACAATAGACGCATAGCTTTTTGGCCAGTACAACGATAATACTCCCAATACATATCCAATAAAAAGCGATCCTGAATCTCCCATAAATATCTGGGCCGGATGGTAATTGTATCTTAGAAAACCTATGCAAACCCCGAAAATGCCCGCGGCAAAAAGCGAGGCCAAAGGTATTTTCAAAACCACGCTCAATATAATGAAAGTAAAGGATGCTATCGCGCCAATGCCGGCCGCCATACCGTCAAGACCGTCAAGCAGATTAAATGTATTTGTAATTATTACCACCCAAAGAACGCTCAAGGGTATGCTCCACATTCCCAGCTCAACAACCTTAAAATATGGTATGTTTATCAAATCCGGCCTGATTCCCAAAAGCACAGGGACAAGAGCACCCGCAATCTGCCACAGCAATTTTGGGAGGGGCGAAACGCCCTTAATATCATCTGTTACGCCAAGGGAAAATATGATGACTCCCCCTCCGATCAAACCCAGAATCCCTTTCCAGTTTTCCGCCCATAAATCGGGGGCCGCGATAAAACCTAGCAAAACAGCCAAAGAAAAGGCTATTACAAATGTTACCCCTCCGAGTCGGGGTACCGCTATCGTATGAATTTTCCTCGGCCCGGGCATGTCAAGCAGGCCTTTTCTCAGACAATAAGTTTTTACCAGAGGGACAAGCAGATAAGTTAGATACCCGGAAAGGACAATGACTATTATATAGGCGGGTATTTGTTTGTTCATTTGCCTGCCGTCCGCTTCGTAATTGTCACAATAACATTAAATAGAAAACCCACAATCAATGCCAAAAGTAAAAACAGATTACGCACAATTTGCTTCTTATTATATTTATTAAAATATTTCCATACGGATAAATGATGATGAAACGAGGCGAAATAGGGCCTCTTTGAAGATGACCTCTTCCATGAATGATATATTCTGATTGCGGGGATTAAAATGATCGGCAGGCCTTTGCCATTAACTCTTCTGCATAAATCTATGTCTTCAAGATACATAAAAAATCTCTGGTCGAACCCCCCGAGATTTTCAAACAATTCCTTTCTTACCAGGATCGCGGTGGCCGAAACCGCCGGCACCTGTATTGGATTGGGATTTTCAGGATGAATATACCCTGCCTCCTTTTCCCCGGTTAATCCAAGTTTATGCAGGGGCGATCCGCGCCCAAGGAAAAAATCTCGCCTCCCCGGCAAAGACCTTGCCGAAAGCTGCTTTCGTCCGTCGGGATATTCCAGAACGGGGGCGAGCAGTCCGAAATCCATTTTCTTCTCAGCGAATTCAAAAAGTTTTTTTAAAGTGTCCTCAGGTAATTGAGTGTCGGGGTTTAATACAAATAGATATTTAAACTCGGCTTCTTTCGCTCCTATGTTTACAGCCGACCCAAAACCTATATTTTTTCTTAAAACGTTGAATTTCACATTTGCGTTTTCCAAAAACTCTCCTGAGCCATCATTGGAATTATTATCAACAACAATTATCTCGGATTCAATTCCGATTTGCTTTCGCAAACTAATTAAGCAGATTTTCAGACTATCCAGCGATTTATAATTTATTATTATACAGCTGATTCCGTCCCTAAATACCATAAAGCTTAATATATTGCCAATATTCTATATCGGTCAATGGTTTTAGGACGGGAAACGAAAATACTCACATGGAAATTCGATGGGAACCGTGATAATTATTAATTATAGACACCCAACTCGAAATTATTTTGATTTTAAAGACTCAATCTCTTCTTTCAAACCAACCAGCACCTCGGCAAGGAACCCAATAGCGAAAAGCATTAGTCCCGCCAGAACCAGCAAAATTGTAGGGAAAAGCAAAGCTCGGGTGCCATAGCTGGTAAAGAAACGAAGATATAGCGCAATTAGTCCAGCTACAAACCCAAGCCCTCCAACGATGAACCCCCATAACCCAAAAAACCTCAGCGGTTTTTTCATAAATGTAATTTGGAACTTTACCGAGAAGAGATCCAAAACGCCACCAAGAATACGGCCAAACCCGAATTTGCTTTTTCCAAACTTGCGCGGGTATAATTTAACTTTAGTTTCGTCAATTACAAATCCCTCTTCCGCGGCCATGACGACCATATATCTGTGCCAGTCTCTTCTAAATGAAAGATTTTTTACAACGTTCCTTTTGAACGCCTTAACCGAATTCATATCATGGATTTTCAGTCCGAACAACAGCCTGCATAATTTGTTATAAACATACGAAACCAGCTTTTTATTATATTTCCCTTGCTTCCATCCGGCGACAAGGTCCGCTCCCTGTTCTATCTTATAAACCATCTTGGGTATATCCTGCGGATGATATTGAAGATCCGCGGGGTAAAAAACCAGAATCGACCCGCGCGCCGCTTTAAAGCCCGCGTTTAGAGCGGAAGTTAGGCCCCTGTTAATCGGATAGCTGACAACCTTAAGCCAGCGGTATTTCGACGATGCTTCCTTAGAACGATTAAGTGTCTTATCCGTGGAGCCGTCATTGACAAGAACTACTTCCCAATTTTTACCGGAGCCTTTGATAACTTTATCAAACATCTCCGTTAAGGGCTTAATATTATCTTCCTCGTTATAGGCCGGAATTATAACACTGACGCTTGCTCCTGTCCTATTCGGAGTCCTCGCTTTTGATGCCCCAGATTTATTTCGCGAATTCGATTTGTCTCTTTTATTGTCCGAAAAAGATTTCGATTTATATGGTTTATTCCTGGAGGAGCTTCTATCATTGCCGTGTGAGGAGGGTCTGGCCGCTTTTGCTCTTTCCCGCTTTTCTGTTGGTAACGATTCAGATGATTTTGCCGTTTTCAAGCCGTTTTCCGGGTTTTCGGATTTATTTTCCGGACTAATTTCAACCTTCTTGTTTTTTCCGCCATCTCCGGCGGATGAGGATTTCCCGCCTAAGCCGGGCCTGATTTTTTTGACCCTTTTTCTACCGTAAAGTTTTTCCCCGTTCTCCATTTAATTTTTCCCGTCTCTCAAGACTTAAACTTTTGTTACGCGTAAAACAGAATTCTGTAATCCTGTCCTATTATATCGGCATTACCGGAAAAATTGCAATCTAAAATCCGGCGTTTGATTCAAAATCAAATCTCGATTTTCTTTAGTGATAAATGCTCCCTTTTAAGATAATAAAACCCCAATAAGGTTACCGGTATGAACTGACAGAGCCATAAAACAATCGAAAACGATAAGGCCTCGCCTTTTGATATTCCCAAAAGTCCAAGCGAATCGATATATTGGCCGAAACCTAATGATGGAAAATTCGAAAAGGCCGGCAATGAAATGGAGATTGTCTCAACTCTGGAGATTGTAAGGTTATATCCTAATATTCCCAACTGGTTCATAACTCCGAAAGCGCCAACGACCGCCGCCTGAAATACTCCCACAAATCCCGGGGCCGATGGCAGCATTACGCCGGCGGCCACGAATAAAAGTAAAATAAATGAGGCTACAATATGAGGATATATTCCAAAAGCCATAAAAATAAAATAACTTGAAATAGCGGTAATAAACCAAAGAACAATTGACCAGAAAGTTACAATCCATAAAACTTTAATATTGTCAAAAATACCAAGCCCGTCAGCAAAATTGGTGAGAATATGATTTGTTTTCTTCAATAAGTTTTCCGGCAAAAAGGAAAAATATCCTAAAAATTTATCTATAAGTATTTTGCCTTTTAGTTTCAGAAAAATTAGGATCACTACTATAAGCATATTTGCTCCAAGGGCAACTAAGCCGAATTTTTTTACGGCAGGAGGAAAAGGTATAAATATGATTACAAGCCAGAAAACAGACAAAAGAGCCAGGCTATCGAAAATCCTTTCAATAACTATTGTCGCAAAAATCGCAGACCTTGATTCCCCGGTTTTAACGCCAAGAGAATATGCCCGAACAAGCTCCCCCAGCCGGGCCGGTAGGATATTATTCGCCATAAAGCCAATCATCACGGATGGGAATAACTTTCCGGCTTTGAAATTACGAATGGATTGCAAAAGAAACCGCCAGCGAACAGCCCGAAACCCCATCGCGAGAATTACGATTGCCACATTAGGTATTATCCAAAAATAATTTACGTTTTTTAGAGAATGCAGAATCTCAGCGGGATGAACGCGGCGAAACGATAAATATATGAAAAAAGCGCTCACCACAATCCCTATTAGCAAGTTAACCCATTTTTTCACGGCGACGATATGATCCTCTTAAGAATACCTTCGGTAGCTTTAGCCGCTTTCTCCCAGGAGAAATTAGCGGCCCACCGAAGCCCGCCCATCTCCAGGGCTTTGCGATATTTCTCATCCTGTAAGATTTTTGCTGCTATTCCCGCAAATTGACCGATATTGCCATGCTCAAAAAGCAAGCCGGAATTGCCCTCATCAACGGAATCTTTCAAACCCGGTACATTGGAAGCTAAGACAGTGGTTCCGCATGCGTTAGCTTCGATATTCGTCAATCCCCAGCCTTCCTTCAATGACGGATAAATGGAAATATGCGACCTGCGCAAATACATGACCTTTTCGGATTCAGGAACGAATCCTTTGAACAACACAACATCTTCAAGCCGCAACGAAACGGCCAGATCTTTCAATGGCTGCAGATAATCGCCGGAGCCAACGATTATTAATCGCGCGTCAGGGACGGACTCTCGTATTTTCGGCATGGCCTTTATGATAGTATCGATTGATTTATATTTTTTTATCCGGCCGAGATATAATAATGTGGGAACGTCAAATTTCGAAATTTCAGGATCAAACCTGAATACATTTTTATCAATTCCGCATTCCACAACATCAATGTTCTCGCGAGGAACGCCTTTCCTTTCAACCTCGTCCGCTGTCGATTGAGAAATAACCATATAGCGATTTTTTCTGTAGATTATGCCGACCGGTTTTTCCGCAAGATAAATATATGATCCTAATACGAAATTTATCTCCTGAAAAACAGTATCCGCGAACAGATGGGGAATAACAACAAGTGTCGGGAGTTTCTGATATAAAGGAGAATAAAATGGTATTTTGTTTATATCTTCGATAACCACATTATAGTTATTTTTTTTTATCAGTTTTCTCATGGCGAACGGCGCGACGAGGTTAAAATTAAAACGGGAGCCGTGGCGATAGAACTTAATACCGTCGTAAATTTCTGTTTTCTTTCCATCGGGATAATTGCTGCAAAGCATATCCACATGATGCCCGTAAGATACAAGCCTTTTAAGTATCTCTTGGAGATGAACCTCTGCCCCGCCAGCCTGCGGGTTTTTAAGGTCCTGCCAATTTAACGCGAGTATTTTCAATTGATGTTTCCGGCCTCAGGCGAAATGCTTTCGAGTTTCTTCTTCAACTGCTCCAAAGAAGACAATAGTTGAGGGTTATCAGCGTTGTTCCTGGCGAAATTATCAACTAAAGAATCCAGCATATCTTCCCTGCCCTTTCTTCTATACAAAATAGCGAGGTTATTTAAAGAAGCGAATGATGATATATAAATCGAAGTTGATCGTTGAAGGATATCTATGGCTGTCTCGTAATCTTGCGCGGTAATCCTGTCCTGTCCGGCGGCAAGGTATATCTTTTCGCCGTTTTTATCTCCCATAACCAAATCGGCGATACTATCTACCAATCCGGCTTGCGCGTAAATTTTAGCAAGATAAACTTTTGATTGCCAGATTGGATTGTCTCCCTGCAAGTTAATGGCGGTTTTTGCCATCTTAACGGCTGATTCGAATTTATCTTCCATGGTAAGAGCCTCCGCGACTTTGAACATTGAAACCATATAATTTGATACTAATTTCAAATCGTTTTCATTTATATTTGTCTTAGAAACTCCCATCCCGCGGAAATTATCCGGATTGCCGAATATTCTAATGCCTATATCAGTATCAACTCTATCTTTACCGGTTTTCGGCGTAATTCGAAATGCCATTCCTTCCATAATTAAATTATCATCAAGTCCCATTCGGTTTCCGCCGGACACAGTAATGGCGAAATAAACAGGAATTCTCCAGCCATCTTTCTGAATATTCGATACAATCTCCTGAACCATCAGGTCCTGGACGCGAAGTATTTTATTATATCTGGCCAGTCTGACAGGCCGGATATTTTCTATATCGTCATAATTCATTGAAATAGGAACACTCATTTGATCTTTCAGCTGATGAATGTACCATGGAGCGTTTAAAAGGCTGAGATTGACAACTCGAACGTCTTTCCGGAAACCTTCCACTTCCTGTATATACCACAATGGAAACGTATCGTTGTCGCCGTTTGTAAATAATATGCCGTTTTCTTTGCAGGAGCTTAGAATATTTTTTGCGTAATCAGCGGGAAGGTAATTGCCGCTGCGGTCGTTTTGAGAATAATTGGCGTAAACCGTATTCGCCGAAAGGGCAGCCGCGCCAAAAGCGGATATTATGAAAGCCACCCGATAGTACAATTGGTTTTTGTTGCCGGCGCTTACTAAATCACTCAGCCATTTTAATGCCAAAGTAATTCCGATTCCGATAATAATTCCGTAATACATAAAGCCCGGAGTATAGAAATAATCCCGGTTTCGGACCTCCGGAATTGGAGCTATCCTGGAATTAAACATACCATCGGAGAAATTCATATAAACAGCAAGTCCGATTGTACATAAGAGAAAAGCCGACAACAGAAAAATACCTTCCGGCGGGCCTCTTTTAATCGATTCGTAAATACCCCACAGCCCAATAATAAGAATGTAAAGCATTGATAATTTAACGCTCAAACCGCCGCTTGAACCATTATTGCCATTGGTTTCCCCAAAGGTGAATTTAGAATCGGGAGACGCGAATTGTCGCTCAAAATAATACAACAGGCCAAACCGTCTGTTGCTTACAAGCTGGTTTTCCCAGCTTCCCCTTCGCTTGAACATCCGTTCGACCATTGATTGCTGTTGGTATTGTTTCCTCTCAAGAAACCCCTTAAACCGGCTCCAATTTGACGGATTGTTTTCGTTTATCATTGGTTTTTCCGCAGCTCTTATAGGAATATATAATTGAGGCGAAAAACCGATAACGGCGAAAGCCATTACAAGCAAAGCCGTGGTCCAGACGTCCGCTGATTTAGATTTTCTGGCGCGAGCAAACCATGATTTCAGCGCGATTATTAAAAACATTAATAAGAAAATAACAATAAATGACTCAAGCTCATAATTTGAAATATCAAACCCGATAAAACCCAGTAATAATGTTTGCAATGGAATCGCATACAAAACAAAAAGACCCAGCGCCAGCCAAACCGGCCATCGTTCTAAATTACTTTTTACATAATCATAATAAACCAGATATCCTAAAACCGGAATAATAATTATAAAGCTCGTCATGTGAATTCCCAGCGAGAGCCATAGGAGAAATGATATCAGAATCAACTTACGGTCGTTTCCCGGCTTTTCATAGTCTCTCACCCAAACAAACGCAAGCAAATTCATAAGCAACATAAGAAGCATAGCTAAAGAATAAACTTCGGCCTCCACGGCGCTTGACCAGAAAGTATAAGAAAATCCCATTATAATGGCTCCTGAAAACGCCCCTATCCCTATTCCAATTCGAGGCAGCAACCCGAGAGGGCTTTCTTTATTTAGGCCATTGGCGACAAAAACAATTAACCAGAATGAAACAAATACAGATGCTGCCGCTCCAATAACCGAAAGAATGTTGATCCTCACGGCGATATCAGACGCGATAGGCAGCAAAGAAAACAATCGCCCCAGAATTATATACATCGGGTAACCCGGAGGGTGCGGGACTCCCATGATATATGCCGATGCAATAAATTCTCCGCAATCCCAGAAAGATGTTGTGGGGGCTTTTGTAAGAAAATAAATAATAAAGCTGACAAACGCCGCCGCCAGCGATAAAATCAATAAGAACCTATCTTTGAAAAACGTCATTACTCCTGATTCTTCTATTCTGCCGATATTTCAATCATAATAAATCAAATATCCGCTAACTCAAAAAAGCACCTATAAAAGGCGCTTATTTAGCAATTTACAATTTTTTATACGCAAGTCAATAACAAACAGGTCAAATATCTTTTCCGAGGGAATCCAAAACACCGTTTACAAACCTTCCGGAATCGGCAGATCCATAGGTTTTGGCAAGCTCAATTGCCTCATCTATTGAGACCTCCATAGGAATATCGGGAAAATGTTGAATCTCCGTAAGTCCAAGTCTTATAATGTTTTTATCAATTATCGCCAGCCTCCTAAAATCCCAGTTTTCCGTATGTTCAGCAATTAATCTATCAAGTTTTTCTTGGTTTTCCACGACCTTTTTAAACAAATCCATAGCAAATTTATAACTCTTCTCATTCAGTTTGTGCAATTCGGCGCAGTACTTGAAAATTTCCTCCAACTCCTCTTCCTCTCCGCGGATTTCATAACAGTATAGAGATTCTAAAGCGGCTTCACGCGCGTTTCGTCTTGCACCCATCAGATTGTATTATAAAGATTTACCATTTCAATAGCTGAAAACGCGGCTTGAAAACCTTTATTGCCTTGTTTGGTTCCTGTTCTCTCAATCGCCTGTTCCAATGTATCTGCGGTTACGACTCCAAAAATAACCGGTTTTTCTTTCTCCATAGCTATCTTGGCGATCCCCTTGGCAACCTCGGAGGCAATATATCCAAAATGGGGTGTTTGCCCTCTGACCACCGCCCCCAGGCAAATTATCGCGTCAAAGTCTTTTTTGTCTGCAAGTCTTGCTGCCACAGGCGGGATTTCAAACGAGCCGGGCACCCAAACCACAGATATATCTTCCTCAATTGCGCCATGCCTCACAAGACAATCAATAGCCCCGTCTTTCAGCTTCGCCGTTAGAAAATCATTGAACCTGGAAACAACAATGGCGAATTTTTTACCCTGGGCATTTAACGACCCGCCAAATTCTTTTACCATAAAGTACTCCTTTATTTCAATACTAAAATCATTCTTCTTTATTGACTTCCATCAGGTGGCCTAATTTATCGCGCTTAGTTTCAAGATAACGAACATTATATTGATTGGCCTTGATTTCAAGCGGCACCCGTCCGGTAACCTCTAAATTATAGCCGTCGATACCCACAATTTTCTTCGGATTGTTTGTAAGCAGCCTTATGGTAGTAAGTCCAAGATCGGAAAGGATCTGGGCGCCGATTCCGTAATCGCGAAGATCCGGCGGAAACCCAAGCTCGACATTGGCCTCAACCGTATCTCTCCCCTGATCTTGAAGTTTGTATGCAAGTATCTTATTAGCCAAGCCAATTCCTCGGCCTTCCTGGCGCATATAAAGCACGACCCCTAATTTCTCATTCTCGATTAGGCGCAAGGCCGCGGCAAGCTGATCGCCACAATCGCACCTGATTGAACCTAAAACATCACCCGTAAGACATGACGAATGCACCCTTGTTAAGACATCTTTTTTCCCGTCAACATCTCCCTTTACAATCGCCAGATGGTGATGATCGTCAATAGAGCTTCTGTAAAGATGAAGTTTAAAATGGCCATACTTAGTGGGAAAGTCAACGGACGTGATTCGCTCTATCAGTTTTTCCGTGCGGCGGCGATATTCAATCAGCGAGGCGACAGTTACAAATTTGAGATTGAATTTATTTGCCATTGCAAGAAGTTTGGGAAACCGCGCCATTTGCCCGTTATCGTCGAGGATTTCGCATAGAACGCCGTAGGGCCTCAGGCCGGTTAATCTACACAAATCAACGGCCGCCTCTGTATGTCCGGCTCTCGAAAGCACGCCGCCCGGCATGGCCTGAATAGGAAATATATGCCCCGGCCTTCCGAGATCATCGTGTTTGGCGTTTTCATCGGCAAGAACTGATATTGTCGCAGCCCTGTCCTGGGCCGATATTCCCGTCGTAGTATTTTTTAGCGCGTCCACAGAAACGGTGAATTTGGTACCATGTAATGCCGTATTTTGCAAGACCATTGGCGATAGTTCAAGCTTTTCTATCTGTTCTGACGGCATAGGCACGCATATAAGGCCCCGCCCGTATTTTGTTAGAAAATTGACTTTTTCCGGTGTTATCTGTTCGGCGGCAAGTATAAAATCGCCCTCGTTCTCGCGGTCCTCGTCGTCAACAACAATAACAATCTCGCCTTTTTTTATGGCTTCAATAGCTTCTTCTATGGTTGAAAAATCAGACATTGCTTTCCACGGACACCTTCTAAGAGTAACCGTGCTCCTTTAAAAAATCTATGGTTAAATTATCTTTTTTCGGCGACGTTATCTTTTCGACATATTTGGCAATAATGTCAAACTCGAGATTGACAGCATCTCCGATATTTTTTTCTGATAAAATCGTGCTGCTCAAAGTATGCGGAATTATCGCCACCGTAAATCTATTCTTTTCCGCGTTAATAACCGTAACGCTTATTCCATCTATGGCAACAGAGCCTTTGGGAACGAGGAATCTTTCGAAATCGGGCGGATAATCTATAGCGAGAATAATGCTCCCGCCTTCTTGAGCGATATTTATAATTTTCCCGGCACAATCTATATGCCCCTGAACAATATGGCCGTCAAGCAAGCTTTGCGGCGTTAATGAGGATTCAAGATTGACTTTCGATCCGGCCTTTAGAGAGCCGAGGTTTGTTTTCTCAAGCGTTTCTGAAATCGCCTCCACGGTAAAAGAGCCTCTTTTAACATTGGTTACGGTCTGGCATGCGCCGTTTATGGCAATAGACGACCCGATCTCAAGCCTTCCTGAAAGTTTGCTGGAACTTACAGTTAAAACAAGATTTTTATCTCGGCTTTGGGCGGAAATGATCTTTCCGATTTCCTGAATTATACCTGTAAACATATCAGCTCCAAACGGGCCGTCCCGAAAGAACCATATCAGGGCCCGACCTGCTCCATTCGACGTCTTGCAAACCAATCGCTTTATTGATTTTATTTATGCTCAAGTCTCCGATTGAATGAATCCCGTTTCCAAGAAATTTCGGGGCCGTGATGATTATAACATTATCAATGAGCTTTTGTCTCATAAATGAGGTGCTAACATCCGCCCCGCCCTCGACCAAAAGCGACACTATATTCATCTGGCCGAGTTTTTTCAGAAGCTCTTTTAACGATAATCCATCGCGGCCTTTTTTTAGCTTTAGCGTCTCAAAGCCATTCCCGGAACCGGGCACAGAATCATTTCCGGTCGCTACGAATGTCGGCGCGGCTTTGTCAATGAAAAGCTTCCTCTTTTTATTCAGTTTGCCGGAATTCGATAAAACAATTCTGACCGGGTTGCTTCCGTTGACAAGCCTTGTTGTAAGCTCGGGATTATCCTTCGCCAGGGTATTCGCGCCAATTAAAACAGCATCATTGATGGCTCTTAGCTTATGAGCGAATTTCAGCGATTCCTCCGATGATATCCAACGGGAGTCGCCCTTTGTTGTGGCGATTCGGCCATCGATGCTTTGAGCGAATTTTAGAGTAACATACGGCAAACCTGTGGTTATGAATTTGAAATACGGCCCATAAAATTTGCGGGCGAAATCCTCATGGACGCCAATTATAACCTCAACCCCTGCTTTTCTGAGCTTGGCGTACCCGTTTCCGGCGACCATAGGGTTTTTGTCTTTGATAGCGCAGACGACTTTTTTAATTCCGGCTTTGATGATAGCGTCGGCGCAAGGCGGGGTTTTGCCATGATGGGAGCATGGCTCAAGCGTGGTTATAATGGTTGAGTTAGCGGCTTTCGCGCCTGCCTTTTGTATAGCTTCAATTTCGGCGTGAGGCGCTCCGGCGCGGCGATGATAGCCGCGCGCTACGACATCGCCGTTATTGAGTATAAGCGCTCCCACAGGCGGATTGGGGCTTGTGTAGCCCAGCCCGTTTTCCGCAAGCCTGAAGGCTTTGCTCATTAATTTGTCAAAGTCCGCCATAAAAAAAGCCCCATACTTCGGGGGGTAAAACTAAAGATAGCACAAAAATAGCCGCCTTCTCTCATCCGGACTATACCGTCGGCGCCTGGATTACGCAGGCTCAGTCCCGCATAATGCGGAACTCGCGGGCTTTAACCGCCGGTCGAGGATTTTCGCCTCACCCCGAAGACACCGGAAATATAGGGATTTGGGATTGGATGTCAAGGG